>JAGAAM010000083.1 GCA_017615235.1 Clostridia bacterium | reverse complement strand
GGACGACGAACTTTCCTTTAACGAAAAAGTCGTCAAACAGTGCGAAAAAAAGAACTTTTACGATGCGTTCGAGATCGGCACGATCTGGCTCGAGCGTGCTCTGAAGGGCAAATAATCCAAAAAGCGATACCGCCGTCACCTTTAAAGATGACGGCGGCTTTTTTTATTATCGCGTCAAGCGTAAAATTTTCCTTTGGCGTCAAAAATAAGAACAAAAATTGTTGAAAAACCGCATATATTATGTTACAATAACATCGGAGATATATGTATATGAGGTACGATTATATTTTTTGGGACTGGAACGGCACTTTGCTCGACGACGCGGAGGCTTCGCGCCTTGCGGTGAACGCAATGCTCGCCCATCGCGGTCTGCCGCCTATCGATATGAAGGTATATCGCGAAAGAGTCGCCACTCCCATAAGGCTTTTTTACGAAAAAACGTTTGATATGTCAAACGAGAATATGGACGATCTCGGCGTCGAATTCAATTCGCTTTACGTATCGCTGCTCGGCGACGATCCGCTTCGCGCCGGCGCGCGCGAGGTGCTTGCCGACCTTAGAAGCAAAGGCGTTAAGCAATACGTTTTTTCGGCGAGCGCAAAGGCGATAATCGATTCGGTGATGAAAAAGACCGGCATAGCGCCGCTTTTCGACCATATCATCGGGTCGGAGGATTTCTACGTCGGCAGCAAGACCGACCGGACTTTGCGTTTCATCCGCGATAACGGCATCGACGCTTCGAGGGCGCTGTTCGTCGGCGACGCCGAGCACGATCTTGAAGTAGCGCGCGAATGCGGCGGCGACTGCGTTTTCATAAGCGGCGGGCACCGTTCCGCCGGCGATCTTTCGGCCCACGGCAGAGTCGTCGATTCGCTTTACGAGATCGCGGATATCGTCCTTATGTGATCATTGCGAATTTAATTATTTTATAAATACGGGGTAATTTATGAAAGCTATCGGATTCGACTGCGACAAATACGTCGAGTTACAGTCAAAACACATCAAAGAACGCATCGAAAAATTCGGAGGAAAGCTTTATCTCGAATTCGGCGGTAAACTTTTCGACGACTATCACGCCTCACGCGTGCTTCCGGGGTTCAAGCCGAGCATAAAGATCGATATGCTCAGCGCCCTTAAGGACGAGGCGGAGATAGTTATCGCCATCAACAGCAACGATATCGAGAAAAACAAGGTCCGCGGAGATCTCGGCATTACTTACGACCAGGACGTTTTCCGCCTTATCGACGCGTTCCGCGCCTGCGGGCTTTACGTCGGCAGCGTCGTGCTCACGCAGTATAACTCCCAACCCGCCGCTTCCGCGTTCCAGAAGCGCCTTGAAAAGCTCGGCATCACTACATACAAGCACTATCCGATAGACGGTTATCCCTCCAACGTGAAACTTATCGTAAGCGAATACGGCTACGGCAAGAACGAATATATCGAAACCTCGCGCCGGCTCGTCGTGGTTACCGCTCCCGGCCCCGGCAGCGGCAAGATGGCGACCTGCCTTTCCCAGCTTTATCACGAGCATATGCGCGGCGTAAAAGCCGGCTACGCGAAGTTCGAGACTTTCCCGATCTGGAACCTTCCGCTCAACCACCCGGTCAATATCGCCTACGAGGCGGCGACCGCAGACCTCGACGACCTTAACTGCATCGATCCGTTCCATCTCGAAGCATACGGCGTCAAGACCGTCAACTACAACCGCGACGTGGAGATATTCCCGGTGCTCAACGCGATCTTCGAGCGCATCTACGGCAAATCGCCTTACCATTCGCCCACTGATATGGGCGTCAATATGGCGGGCAACGCCATCTGCGACGATGAGGTTTGCTGTAAAGCCGCAAGGCAGGAGATCATCCGCAGGTATTACGAAGCCGCCTGCCAGTTACGCAAAGGCATGTGGGACGAAGGCGCGGTACATAAGATCGAAATACTTATGAACCAGTGCGGCATTTCCACCGACGACCGTCCCGTCGCCGCCGCCGCGAACAAAAAAGCCGCCGAGACCGGCGCTCCCGCCGCCGCGATCGAACTCAACGACGGCAGGATCATCACCGGTAAGACCAGCGCGCTGCTCGGCGCCTCGAGCGCGATGCTGCTCAACGCCCTTAAGACGCTCGCCGGGATCGACGACGACGTGCTTCTGCTTTCTCCCGCGGTCATCGAGCCTATACAGAACCTTAAGATCAACCATCTGGGCAACCATAACCCCAGACTGCACACCGACGAGATACTTATCGCGCTTTCGGTCTGTGCGGTCACCGACCAGAACGCGCGTCTCGCGCTCGATCAGCTTAAAAACCTCGAAAAAACCGAGATGCACTCCTCGGTGCTCCTCTCGCAGGTCGATGAAAAACTGCTCAAACACCTGCATATCAACCTCACCTGCGAACCCGTTTATCAGACCAAAAAGCTTTATCACGCCTGATTTTCTATGTTTCTGCGTAAACTATATTCTTCCGAAAGCCTGGCGAAGAACGTCGACGTGATCGGGGATATCCCCGACACGCGCGGCCTTTACTCTTCGTTTATGAAGATCGCCTGGCCGGCTATACTTGAATCGCTTCTTATAAGCCTTGTCGGTTTCGTCGATTCGATCATGGTCTCGTCCTGCGGGACCGGGGCGGTAGCCTCCGTCGGTCTGACGATGCAGCCGAGGATGCTGTTTTACGCGGTCTTTTTCTCGCTGTCTGTTTCTGTAACGGCGATCGTATCCCGAAGGAAAGGTCAGAACGACCGCGACGGCGCCAACGCCTGCCTTTCTCAGGCGCTGACGATCTGCATTTTGCTCGTTATAGTTTTGGGCGTCGTGTCTTTCTTCGTGGCGGAACCTCTTTTATACCTCGCCGGAGCAAAAGAAGAAACTATCGGCAACGCCGTGATCTATTTCCGTATCACGATGATCGGTATGCTTTTTACGGCGTTCGGACTGGTGATAAACTCCGCTCAGCGCGGGAGCGGAAATACAAAAGTTTCTCTGCGTACGAATATCGTCGCGAACGTCACTAACATCGTTTTCAACTATCTTCTCATCAACGGCGTGCTGTTCTTCCCGCAGCTGGGCGTTACCGGCGCGGCGATAGCGACACTTTTAGGTAACGTCGCATCCTGCGCGATGAGCGTTTATTCGCTCGTTCCGAAGGATAAGTTCCTGGACATACGCAAACTGCGGCTCTTTCGCTTCGATAAAGCAATTATCAAGACCATCGGCGGGATAAGCGCAGGAGCCGGAGTCGAACAGGTTTTCATGCGTTTTGGCTTTTTTGTGTTTTCTATGATAATCGCCAACCTCGGAACGCCTGAGATAGCTACTCATACGATATGTATGAACGTACAGAATCTTTCATTTTCCGCGGGGGACGGTTTGAGCGTCGCCGCAAGCGCGCTGATCGGTCAATACATCGGTAAAAAGCGCCCCGATCTCGCGACGCTTTATTCAAAAGCCGGGCAGCGCGTCGGAATGGTAATGTCACTGGTCTTGATAGTCGCACTGGTCTTTTTCGGCG
>JAGAAM010000082.1 GCA_017615235.1 Clostridia bacterium | reverse complement strand
GAATCGCCGACTGCCGCGCCGAGGCTCGAAACGTCGAACGCGTCGTGGATACCGATGATGTAACCGCCCTCGGGAATGACGGTGTCTTTTTTGTCCGCTTCAGAGCCGTCAACGAGGATATCGGTTATAACGTCGTTTTCATCGACGACGAAGAAATAGTACCAGGCGTAGGTCTTGGAAACGGCGCCGAGTGCGACGCGAACTTCATCAACGGTGGTGGCTTCGCCTACGCGGACAAAGATGTTTACGTCTTCGCCCGCATAACCTGCGAAGGTCTTGATGCCGAGCCAGGTGTAGGTCGCTTCAACGGCTGCGCCGCCGGTGATTACCTGAACTTCAGCGATAAACGTGAAGGCGCCGGTCGTTTCGACTTCCATTTTGACGTAACGTCCGGAAGTGCCTTCTTCGAAATCGGCGATGACCCACATCGGATTGGAGGGGTTAGCGTCGAGCAGAGGATCGGAAAGATCCGCGTCGCCGGCAACAAGCCAGTTCTCGTTATCGTCGGATACGTAGAACTTGATGGAACCGGGTTTGGTGATGCCGTCACCCTGGTTGGAAGCCCAGAGCCAAACGGCAGCGCCGGTAAGGTCAGAGGTAACGGCTTCGAGGTCGATTACCGCCGTGCCTGTTCCGGCAAGGAACGCGCGCCAGTTGTTGGAATAATCCGGGCCGGGAGTTACGCCGTCGGTGATATCGCCGTCGTAACCCTGTTCAGCCGGCGTCGGACGCGCGTTGGTGTAAACGACGGACTTTCCGGCCGCGACGTTTACAACATCCGCCGATACGCTTATAGTGAACAGAGCCGTGCAGCAGCTGAGCACCATGAGTATCGACAGAATCCAGGAAAGGGTTCTTTTCATGAGAAATCTCCTTTTTATAATATTAGACTATTGTAGTCGTGCATATATTATAGTACACAATACCCCGGTTGTCAATCTTTCTTTTTATGTTTTTTATAGTAAATGTTCACAAATCGTCGATTTTTTGTTCAAAATAGTAAAAAATCGCAAGCGATGAAGAATGAAGGATCGAATAATCGCTCCCCCGCGTTGCGGGAAACGGTGCGGCCGTGTTTGTTCAATGCCTGATTTTGCGGCTTGACCGACAGCCGGCGAAACAGATCCGAACCGTAATAATTCTGAATCCTGCATTAAAAAAGGGCCTTGCTCCCGGCAAAGCCCTTTTTTCGTTTCATTCACTCGATCGGTTCGACCGATTCGAATTCGATCCAGTAATCGTCCATTCCCATCCGTCCGCCGTCTTCGGTCGGCACGAACATGAAGGTGTGCAGCGGCACGCCTTCCTCGGTGGTGCCGGGACGGTACAGACAGAAGTTATAGGTGTCGTCCTCACAAACTTCAATGAGAAGTTCATAGGCAGTATAACGTTCGCCGTTGACTTTGACGTTGAGTCTGCCGGTGCCGTCTGCGTTCACGGTGAGGAAGAATTCGGCGTGATCCTCCGGCAGTTCGGGCATTTCGAAAGTGCCCAGGACCTTGCGTTTGACCATAAGGTAGTCGACCGCTTCGACGGCGCCGCTGAAATCGACGTCCGCCGCGAGGAACTGCGCGTCGGTGAGTTCGTAGGTTCCCAGCACCCTGCGTTTGACCATAAGGTAGTCGACCGCTTCGACTTCGCCGTTGCCGTCGAGGTCGCCCATGGTGATCTCCCTGTAATCGTTTGCGGTCCTGTACTCTTCGCCGTAGTAAAGCCCCGCGATGGCGGAGGTGTCGTTTTCTCCCGGTCCGGGAGGTTCGGGAGTGAATCCCGTCGGGATATAAAGCGCGTGTTCAGCATCCCAGCAGGCCGCCGGAAGGTTGCCGTTGTAGTTGACGGTCTGGTCTTCGTTGACCTTCGGCGCGCCGCTCTGGTAGAGGCAGACGTTCGTTCCGCCGGCGGGTTTATCGGATACCGCGACGTAGATCTCCAGGTTTTCGTCGTCGTCCGCGCCAACGGTGGCGAGCGGGACCGAGAATTCCGCGGCGACCTTGCCGTAAACGCCCTTTATGGAAGCGGTCAGCCCGGTCTCGCCCTCGATGTCGGTGCCGGCGTTGGAAGTGAGGCTTGCGTTATATTTTGCGTTGGTGGCTACCGCTCCGTCTTTGGCGTAAACGTCGATAAAGTGGGTGTAAAGCTGTGCTTCCGGATCCTGGTGGAACCAGGTGCGGAAGTTGGTGCCGTTACCGTTGCCGCCCTCGGTGAGCAGGCAGTTGATGACAGCCGCGCCGTAAAGCACGCCGTCTTCCACTTTGTAGCAGTAGCTGTAGGAAAGGTCCGCTCCTT
The DNA here is from genome assembly GCA_017615235.1 of Clostridia bacterium. The sequence goes on along the minus strand of JAGAAM010000082.1, from coordinate 1,928 downwards.
CGGGAGCCTGACCGCCCTGGATATAGCCGGTATCGAGAGTGACTTCGGTCCAGTCGTCGTCTGCGCCGAAGTTTTCAAACACTTCGTCGAGGTCGAGTTCCGGCGTTTCGCCCGCAATGCAATAGAGCGGCATTGGAACCCCGCCGGCGTGGGTATCGATGGACGCGTCTGTGCCGAGATCGAAATCGGGATACATCCGGCTGCCGAGCAGCGCGCCGTCCTGAGCTTTGGCGTAGTCGGCGTTGGCCGGGAAGATATAAAGGAGGAATCCGTCTTCGGGAGCGGCGACGTCGTATCTTTCGCCGAGGTATTCGGTCACCTGATAATCGCCTTCGCCGGTCTCGGTAACGATATATCCGAGAGCGTCTTTTGTGGTGTTGGTGGCGTAATTTACGTTGTTGAAAGCGTCGTGGGTGACGATCATGGATTCGAAGGTCGCCCAGTTATAGCGGTTGATATGGGAGATCTGTATAAAGCCGATTTCGTTTCCTTCAAGGTCGGTGACTTCTTTCGCGCCGCAGACGGAGCAGGTGTTGACGAGGAAGCGGCCGAAAGTCTCGTCTTCGAAAGTATGCTCGTGCGGGAGGTCGCGGGTGCAGAAAGACACGCCCGTAAGGTTCCGGACGGCGGTGTACCCCGCGAGAGTCTCGAGATCGGTGCCTTTGATCACGACTCTCTGCCCGACGGTCCCGTCGAACGCGCTCCAGTTGACGGTATGGATACCTATGATGCAGCCGCCTTCGGGGATGACGGAGTTACTCTTGTCGCCGGAGGAATCCGGGGCTTCGATCTTATCGATGATACCGTCGGAGTTCACGTATATGAATCCGTACCAGGAGTAAGTCTTGGAAGCCGCGTTAAGCGCCAGTCTTACTTTGTTAACGGTATCTGCTTCGCCTTTGCGGACGAAGATGTTGACGTCGCCCTCGGCGTAGCCGGCAAAGGTCTTGATGGCGTACCATTTGTAGGTCGCCTCGGAGGCGGGACCGCCGGTGAGGACCTGTACTTCGCCGACGAAGGTGAAGCCGCCGACGGTTTTGACTTCCATTTTGACGTAACGTCCGGAAATGCCGCCCGGGAAATCCGCGACTACCCACATCGGGTTGGAGGGATTTGCGTTGAGGAGCGGATCGGAAAGATCGGCTTCGCTTAAGGGGAGCCAGTCCTCGTTATCGTCGGAGACGAAGAATTTGATGTAACCGGGTTTGGTTATGCCGTCGCCCTGGTTGGAAGCCCAAAGCCATACGGCGGCGCCGGTAAGATCTTCGACCGTTTCGCCGAGGTCGATGACCGCGGTGCCTGTTCCGTTAAGGAAAGCGCGCCAGTTGTTTGAATAATCGGGTCCGGGAGTGACGCCGTCGGTGATATCGCCTGCATAGCCTTCCGCTTCTGCCGTCGGACGCGCGTTCGTGTAGGTGACCGGTTTGCCTGCCGCAACGTTCACAACGTCCGCGGAAGCGGTAACCGTGAACAGCGCCGCAAGGCAGGTGACGACCATAATCACGGACAGTATCCAGGAAACAGTTCTTTTCATATGAATCTCCTTTTCTTGTTTGTTGTCATGGGTGTATTATATATTGGTAAAAACTTTTTGTCAATCGGTCTTTTTGCAATTTTTATATGATATGCTGTCAAAACAATATTTTTTTGTATAAAAAAACCAAAATTTTTCTTTTTTTAATAACAAAAAGCGCCCGGCTGACGCCGGGCGTGATTGTTTGGTTCAAAGCCGTATTTCAACGCGATCTTTCGAAATCCCAGGCGCTCCTGCACATTTCGTCAAGTCCGAGTTCCGCTTTCCAGCCGAGCTCTTTAAAAGCCTTCGCCGGGTCGGCGTAGCATTCCGCTATATCGCCGGGGCGGCGGGGCGCGATGACGTAAGGGATCTTCACGCCGTTTACGCGTTCGAAGGCTTTTACGATATCGAG
>JAGAAM010000081.1 GCA_017615235.1 Clostridia bacterium | reverse complement strand
GTCGAGGAACACGTCGAAAGATATATCTCGCTGGGGCTTTCTAAAATGGACGCCTGCAAGCAGACGGCGCGCGACCGCGGCGTCGGCAAGGGCGAGATCTACGCACAGATTAACAAGGACTGATCAAATGAGATTCACGCGATTGCTTTATGCGATCACCGCTTTGATAATGATCGCCGCGGCGATACCTTACGGCGCGGCGGCACGCGCAGAAAGCATTGTTTCCGTTACGCCGTTTTGCGACGAGACTTCGGAAGTAGGCTTGCGGATCGAAGTCGGCGTTACCGTCGGCAGGCCGGCGGCGGCGCTCCAGGCGATCGAATTCACTCTTTCCTACGATCCGGAGAAAATGCGCCCGGTCATCGCCTCCAACGCCGAAGGCGAGATGGACGCTTTCATCGTAAATATCCCGGACGGGTGGGAACAGCTTTGCTCGCTCAGCGAAGCGGAACATAAATACTATCTGCGGTTCGCCGCGCTCGACAACGACGGCGAGACGGTTTCCGCTAACGGCGATCTTGCGCTTTCGATACCCTTCGACGTGATCGGCTCCGGCCGGAGCTTTTTCACCTGCGACAGCGCCGATATAGTCGCGGTACCGGAAGCCGACAGCACTTCGTTCCTCGGCGGCACCGGCGGCTCCGCCGTGATCGCCGCTTACAGCGAGAGGGAAAAGTTCGCGATCACTCTTGCCGGCGGCGAGACCGCCGAATCGGGCAAGGATTACGCGCTCGATATCCGGTTCACCAACCTCGGCGACGTTTTCGGCATCATCGCCGCGGAATTCGAGCTTTTATACGATAAAAGCGTTTTTGCACCGAAGATCGCCTCCAACGCCGATTCCGACATGGACGTCATAATGGCGGAAATGCCGGGCGAATGGGAACAGCTGTGCTCGGTCTATCCGGAGGAGGGGCGTTTCGTTTTAAGGTTCGCCTCGGTCTCCGCCGGCGGCAACCCCGACGAGCTCGTCGCCGACGATTCAGGCTTTCTGATAAGGCTCGTCTTTACGGTCATCGGCGAAGAGGGCGCGGCGGCGGAGTTCACCGTCCCGTCCGATACCGCGCTCGCTTTGAACAACAGATGTGAGGTGCTTTTCGGCTGCGGGGACGAGATATCCTCTTACGTCACCGGACGGATCCAGGAAGTCCACGAAAGATACGAACTTGCTTTCACCGAAGGCGGATTGCTTCTTAACGTCCCTGAACTGACGGAACCCGAACAACTCGCAAGCCAGGTCGGAGCGTCTTTACTTACCGCGCCTGGCGGAGGAGCAATAACCGGTTACGTTTTTACCGGATGCGTCATAACCGTCGGCGATACTTCTTATACCGTCGTGGTCCGCGGCGACTGCAGCGGCAACGGGACAGTCGACGCGGCGGATTATATGATGACGAAAAGGACGGTGCTCGGCACCTATTCGCCGGACGAGACAAGGCTCGCTGCAATGTGCCTGAAATCCTCCGGAAGACCGCAATCGGTCGATTATATAATGCTCAAACGCCACGTTCTGAAAACCTACGATATCAATTTCAAATAGGATGATCTGTTATGAAGCGTTTAATGACCGCCGCTCTGGCGGTGCTGCTGCTTACAGTCTGCATATCGCTTAGCGCCTGCACGCGGTTCGACGAGTCGCGCGCCGACGGCGCTTTCGAGGCGTTCGTCAAAGCCGTGCTCGACAAAAACGAAGCGACTCTTATATCGCTGACCCATCCTTCCTACCGGCAGGATATCGAATACGGCGACGCGTTTTACGCCGACCTCGAGCGTTACGGCATCCTCCCCGGCGAGCCGGTCGACGGTATCGAGGCGAAGGAGAAAAAAGCCGCCAAAGACGGCGAACTCGGCGGCAACCTTATCGTCTGCAGTTACGTCGTTATGATCGACCAGTTGCCGTACGACGCGGTCGTTTATATACTTGACAACGATTCCGGCTACGGCATCATCGGCGCGGAATTCAGCTACTGCACCGACCCGGATTACTACACGATATCATAAAAGCGAGGGCGTAAGGGAATGAAGAGCAGATCTCTTTATCTTGCAAAAAAATATCTTCTTATCACCGTCGGCAGCATAGTCTACGCCGCCGGCGTCGCTCTGTTCCTCGATCCGAACAGCATCGCGCCCGGAGGCGTTTCGGGTATCGCCATCATCATAACGAAGTTCACGGACGTCATCCCGCTCGGTATCTGGATCATCATTATCAACGTCCCGATAATCATCGCCGGAACGATACTGTTAGGCTGGCGTTTCCTGGTATCGACGATCTATGCGCTTGCGGTCTCGTCCGTCGCGATGGACCTCTTCTCGATGTACATCCCTCCGGTGACGGACGACCTTTTGCTCGCCTGCATAGCGGGCGGATTGCTTGAAGCCGCCGGACTCGGTCTGGTCTTCCGCGAAGGCGCGACTACCGGCGGTTCCGACGTCGTGGTTAAAATGCTTCGCCTTAAATTCAAACACCTTTCCACCGGAGCGGTGTTCATGCTCACCGACGGTCTTATCGTCGCCGCGACTTTCGTCGCTTTCGGCAGGTTCGATATAACCATGTACGCCGCGATATGCCTTGCTATCCAGAGTCTTGCGATGAACCGCATACTATACGGCTTTGACGAAGCGAGGATGGTCTATATCATCAGCGACCGCGACCGCGAGATCGCCAGACGTCTGCTCACCGACCTCGACGCCGGCGCGACCTATTTAAAGGGCACGGGAGCCTATACCAGCAACGAAAAAGACGTTCTCGTCTGCGTGGTGCGTATGCGCGTGCTCCCCGAAGTGCGCGAGATAGTCCGTTCGGAGGACAAGAACGCGTTTCTGATAGTCACAAAAGCCACCAGCGTCTTCGGCGAGGGCTTTAAAAACCACGATTCCGCCGATCTATGACGAACGGAATAATAAAAGGCCTTACTCCTTTGATCGATTCGCTCCGTGAAGAAAAACGCCCGGTCTTCCTTTACGGGATGGGCAACGGAGCGGAGAAGGTCTTCGAATATCTTACGGATAAAGGCATCGGGATAAAAGGCGTCGTCGCTTCCGACGCTTTCGTGCGGGGACAGAGCTTTCTCGGTCACCGCGTAAAAACGATACGCGAAGCGGAGGAGGAATACGGCAAACTTTGCCTTGCACTCTGCTTCGGGCTGGAGGAGGACCGCCACGAATTCCTCGATCCGCCGCGTGAAAGGGGACACCGTATCGTTTCGCCGAACCTCCCGGTCTACGGCGAAGGCTGTCTCGACGCGGATTTTATCAAAGAAAACGCGGACAGATTCGACCGCCTTTTTGATATGCTTGCCGACGCGGCTTCAAAAGAAGTGCTTTCGTCGGTTCTTCGCTATTGCTATACCGGCGACCCGGATCACCTGGAGATCGCGAACGCCGGCGACGCGCCTTCCGGGTTTTACCGCCGGAAGGGGATACATATCGACGTCGGCGCCTACGACGGCGACACAGTTAAAGAATTTATTTCCGCAAAAGGCGAAGACTGCGGCAAAATTTTCGCCTTCGAGCCGGACCCTTACGCGTTCCGCAAGCTTAAAGCCGGCGTCGGTTCGCTTGAAGGAGTGACCTGCGTGAACAGCGCCGTCGGCGGAAAGAACGGGGAAGTGAACTTTTCGTTCGGCAAAGGGCGCGCCACCTCCGCCGATCAGTCCGGCAGGGACGTTTCAAAATGCGTCACGGTGGACGGCTTTTTCGGTTTCAACGATATAAGCTCGTCGTCCGAGCCTGTCGGCACGATAAAGATCGACGCGGAGGGTATGGACGAGGAAGTCATCTGCGGAGCCGCGAACACTTTATATTGCTGTAAAACGAGCGTCTGCACCGCGGTTTATCACCGCGCAGACGATCTTATAAATCTGCCTTTCC
>JAGAAM010000080.1 GCA_017615235.1 Clostridia bacterium | reverse complement strand
ATCGTGATCAATCCGCGGCGTCAAGCTTGAAGGTGAGCGTGACGTATTCGCCCTCGGTAAGGCTGCGGTTGAAGCGGAAGACCTTCATCGTGACGGTCTGGCCGGCCTTGTGGGAACCAAGAGCCTTCGAAAGGTCGTTGAGCGAAGCGATCTTCGCGCCGTCGAACTCGGTGATGATATCATAAACCTGAAGCCCCGCCTCGTAAACCGAGGTGCCGCCTTCCATCGATCCGACGAGCAGTCCGTCCGGATAATCGCATTTCGGCGAGAGACGGAAACTGTCGAGACCGTATTCCAGATCGTAGACCGTAACGCCGAGCCTCGGCGTTGCCGAAGCGATATCGCTGTCGCCGACTTCTTCACCGGCGATGAGTTTGCGGAACACTTCCGAAGCGCTGGTGATCGGGATCGCGAAGCAGAGGCCTTCGTATTCCTCCGAAACGATCTTCACCGCGTTGATGCCGATGACCCTGCCCGACATATCGATAAGCGGGCCGCCGCTGTTGCCGGGGTTGATGGCGCAGTCGGTCTGGAGAAGAGTCATGGTCTTTTTGTTCTTGCCGTTGTCGTCGGATACCGTGATATCCCTTGCGATGCCGCTGACGTGGCCGACGGTCATCGTGCCGGCAAGTTCTTCGGAATAAGGAGTGCCGATCGCGACGACCTGTTCGCCGATCTGCACCGATTCGGAATCGCCGAACGGCAGAGCCGTAAGTCCTTCCGCTTTGATACGGAGCACGGCGAGGTCGGTGGTGGCGTCGCTGCCGATAAGTTCGGCTTTATACTTGGTATCGTCGTAGAATATTACCGTTATCGTCTTCGCGTTCTCGATGACGTGGTGGTTGGTGGCGATATAGCCGTTGACCGAATCGATGACGAATCCGCTGCCGATCGTGTAATAACCGCTGCTCGATCCGGTGGTGACCTTTATCGTACAGCAGGCGGCGGAGGAATTGGCGTAAAGCTCGCTGAGGTCGGAAGCGGACTTGATGACCGTCGTATTCGGAGTGAACTCCGGATTCTTTTCCCTGCCGTCCTTCTTGCCGTCCTTTATCGCCGCGGCGGAATTATCGCCGCTGTCGGAGTATTCCCCGGCGGATTCGGTATTGGCGTTATCGCGCCTTGTCGACACGTTGTAATAACCGACGGCGAACGAGACGGTGAGTATCGCGACCAGCGCGACTATCACCGCGACGATGGCGAACCCGCGTCCGCTTCCGCGGTTTTTGCGGTTGTATTCGCTGCCGTTCCAGTTATAGGTATAATCGGGACGCATCCCGTTGTTGTTGTCGTTTTGACCGTTGAAACCGTTCATGACCTTTTCTCCGTATTTAGTATTCTGATAATTATGATACCCGGGAAACTTAAAAAAATCTTTAATTTTCGCGCCGGATTAAAAATTTTTTTCCGGATGAAAAAAGACGGGAAGGACGCCTGCCGCAGAGCAGGCGCCCTTCCTTTATTCTTTGCCGTTTATATTCCGTTATCAGTCGGTCCGTTATTCGTCGACGCCTTCAACGCGGACGAATTCGACCCGGCTGCCGTTCGTGCCGAGAAGTCTGCAGCCGTCTTCGGTGAGTTCGAGTGTGAGCTCCATGATCTCCTCCTGCGGTACGCCTTCAACGTTTGCGATGAGGTGTACGTAAATGGTCCAGGTGCCGCTTTCGTTCATCTCGATCGGATCGATCAGGGTGACGAGTTCGTTTTCGTAGCCTTCGACGGTCGTGATCATCTCGCCGGTGCCTTCCGCGCCGACGTTGAGCGTGATCGTCATGGTGACCGTGGGAACTCCGGGCAGATCGTACGTGCCGAGAACGTTGCGTTTGATCATAAGGTAGTCTCTCGAATCGATAGTTCCGCTGAAATCTACGTCGGCAGCAAGGAACTGAACGTCGGAAAGCTCGTAGGTGCCGAGAACGTGGCGCTTTACCATAAGATAGTCGGTCACGTCGACTATGCCGCTGCCGTCGACGTCGCCCATCATGACGTCCTCGTATCCGTTGACGACGAGAGCGTTTTCGGAGACGTAAGTGCCGGCGATAGCCGAGGTGTCGTTGAAGATCGTCACTTCGACGCACTCCGGAGCAGTGCCGTTGTGGTTATCGTCCGCAACGACCTTGTACCATACGTAGTAGGTGCCGTATTTGGTCGCCGCAGGAACGTCTGCGCTCCATCCGTCCTCGGGCGCGTTTTCCGCATCCTCGCCAAGAGCAAACCGCATCTCGCCGCCGACCGCCTCGCCCGTAACGGTCACGAGCGCCTGTTCGGTGCAGTCGAAGCTAAGTTCGTTTGCGGTAACGGTGGCAGGCACCGCGTCCGCTTTGTCGACGGTCACGGTCACGTCGATATCGGTGATTACGTTGTAGTTATCCGTGTCGGCGGGAGTGAAGGTCGCCTTGAAGGTGTTCGCGCCCGCGTTGCCGACGGGCTGATCGCCGTTCGCCCATGCCCAGCCCTCGGGGAGAATCACGCTCGAAAGCTGATCGCCGTAGGTAGCGGTGAGTCCGGTGGGAACGGTGTAGCTCGGATCAGCCTTTGCGATGGTGTAACCAACAGAGGCAATGCAGTTGCTTACCGTGATCTTTGCAAGATAATTGCCTGCATTGGTAGGCACACCAGCCAGAGGTTCGTTGCCATCTGTTTTGTACACGCCTTCTATAATTTTTGCTTTCCAGTAAACGATGCTATCGGCATCCACATTCAGCCCTGTAGCAGCATTGAACGCATCAAGTCCGT
>JAGAAM010000079.1 GCA_017615235.1 Clostridia bacterium | reverse complement strand
GGACAAAGAGTACGGCGGATTCATCTATTTCACCGACGTTTCGGGCCGCCCCTGCGAACAGCTCGAGCACGATATGAAGCTCTGGTGGGTACACAACGAGGCGTGCATCGCAACGCTCCTCGCCTACAGTCTCACCGGCGACGAGAAATACTGGAAATGGTTTGAAAAAGCGCACTTCTACGCCTTCGGTCATTTCGCCGACAAGGAATGCGGCGAATGGTACGGCTATCTCCATCGCGACGGCACCGTTTCCCACACCCAGAAGGGTTCGATGTGGAAAGGCCCGTTCCACAATCCGCGCTTCCTTATGAACTGCGAATACATCCTCGCCTGCCTCGCCGAGGGCAATCCCGTCGCGGGTCTGCTTTGATGATAAGGTATTCTCCGGCTGTTTTAGCCGCGCTTATCCTGGCATTCGCTCTGCTTTGCGTTTTTGCCGGTGCTGAAGGTCAGGACGTTTCTGAGCAAAGCGAATCCGGAAACGGCGAAGGCGGCGGCGATACCTGGATGTACGCGGTGATGTCGATCATAATGCTCGCCGTTATTTCGGTTATCGGCGTAATGTTCCTGCGTATCCTGCAGAAAGACAAAAACAGCATCCACAGATAACAAGACCGCGGACAGCTTTAAAGACTGTCCGCGTTTTTGCCTTAAAAATTTACAAAATCATGCAACCGAACCGCTTTTTGAAAAGTATTACTTTATGAACGGACAAGGACGGTGAAAAGATGACACAAAGTGAATTGCGCAATAACGATGTGTTGGAGGAAGTCCTTAAAAGGAATTCCGATTCCGTGTACCGTACCGCTTATCTTCGCGTCGGGAACAAACACGACGCCGAGGATATAATGCAGGACGTTTTCGTCCGGTATATCAGGAAACAACCGGTCTTCGCCAGCGCCGAGCACGAAAAAGCGTGGTTCATCCGCTGTACGGTGAACCTTACGAAAAGTTTTTTCACCTCCGCGCGGATGCGTCGGAACGTGCCTCTGGACGAGGATATCCCGACAGAGGACAGTCACGAGGAGACCGGGCTGATAGATACCGTGATGAAACTCCCCGGTAACATGCGGACCGCCATACATCTATATTATTATGAAAACATGTCCGTAAAAGAGGTCTCGGAAGCAATGGGCAAGAGCGAATCTGCTGTAAAGTCGCTTTTGATGCGCGGACGCGAAACTCTCAAACGGATGCTCGGCGAAGATTATATGGACTGAGCCGAAGAAAGGATCTTATCATGTTCAGAAAAGATTACAAAGGCGAAATGGACGGGCTCAAACCCTCCGAAGAAGCTTTGCAGAGAACGCTTTCCGCGATGCAAGACGAACAGCCGGTAAAGGTATCTCACAAAAGAATGTGGACGGCGCTTATAGCCGCCTGCCTCGCGTTCGCGCTGATCGCGGTATCGATAGTCGGCGTGTTCAAGCTTGCGGAAGCTTCCAACGGCATTTACAATCCCGGCGAAGTCAACCGTGCGAGTGAAAGACTCAACAGCGACCCGGCGGCAGTTCCTTCCGGAATGTCGCTTCCCTCCGATTACAGCGAGATATACGCGATGCTCCGCAGCACCTCCGGATACAGCAGTTTCCGCAATTACAGTTATTACGCTAAAAACGGATTCCTCGACTATATCGACGGTATCGTTGTTGAAGATGCGGCAGGATACGATCACGCAGTCGAAGCTCCGACCGGCTCCGCGCCCGACCGTTCGAACGACGGCTCCGCAAGCGGCGAAAAACAGCATTCCGACACCAACAACCAGGTCGCGGGCGTACAGGAAGCCGACATCGTCAAGAACGACGGCGATTACTTCTATATGCTCTGCGGCACGAAGCTCAACATCGTCAAAGCCGACAACGGAAAACTCACTAAAGTCTCCTCGATCGATATCGCGGAACTCAAAGGGTTCGACGACTACGATTCTCCTTTCGAAATGCTCCTTTACGGCGACAGGCTGGCGCTGATCTGCTCGGCGCGCAATTATACCGACGAAGAGCTTGACAAAGACAACTTCTGGAAATTCTGGGGAAGGAATTATTACTACTGGGGACGCAGGTATACCGAATACACCGTCTGCCTGGTCTACGACGTTTCCGACAGAAACGAGCCCAAGCTTGTCAAGCAGGCTGAACAGAGCGGTTATTACGTCTCCTCCCGCGCAGTCGGCAAAAACGTATATATCGTTACCAACCACTACCCCGTTTACAATTATTTCTATGACGTGATCGAAGAAGACGACGCCGTTAAAGTCGAGGAAAAAGACGAGATAACCTCCGGCGTTGTCGACGGCGTCATCCCGGTCTACGACGGATACTACATCCCCTCCGACCGCATCCTTCTTCCCGAAGACGGGCTTAAGAACGATATGTTCACCGTCATCTCCGCTCTCGACGTCGAGACTCTCGAATCCGAATCGCTTTCGATGCTCGGCATATACGGGATGCTCTATTCGTCCGCCGACAACATTTATATCACCAACAGCGAGTGGACCGAAAGATACAATCTTTTTTACAACGAAAACGGCGAACCGAGGACCAAAGAAGAAAAAAGAGCCATCATCCGCAAATATCTCGAGCCGGACGGGATACTCCCCTACTCGTACACCAACATCTACCGCATTTCGTTCAACGGCATCGACATTAACGCCGCTGCTTCCGGACGCGTTCCCGGAAGGATCAACGACCAGTTCAACCTTGACGAACGCAACGGTTATCTGAGGATCGCGGTTAACGTCGAATACGAAAAACGCGACAGCATCGAAGATTACGTAAAAGAGGAATACTATTACTACGATTCGAAATCCGAAAGCCGCGTTTACGTGCTTGACGGCTCGCTTGAAGTCGTCGGACGTTCCGAAGCGATCGGCGGCGGCGAGCTCCTTAAATCCTCCCGCTTTATCGGCGATATCGCCTACGTCGTGACCTTCCGCCAGACCGACCCGCTCTTTGCGATCGACCTTTCCGATCCGGCAAACCCGGCCGTGCTTTCCGAACTTAAGATCAGCGGATTCTCCACCTATATGCAGCAGTACGGCGACGGTCTGCTCCTCGGTATCGGTTACGAAGCCGACGTCAACGAAGGCGGCACCACCGGCATAAAGCTTACGATGTTCGACATCAGCGACCCGACGAACACCTTCGCGGCGGATTCGCTCGTATACGATTACTCGAGCGACTGGTCGAGCTACGTTTACACATCCGC
>JAGAAM010000078.1 GCA_017615235.1 Clostridia bacterium | reverse complement strand
TATAACCACAGCGATAGCCTACGCTTCGGGAAAACCGCATATCGGCAACACCTATGAAGCCGTGCTTACCGACGCCATCGCAAGATACAAACGCATACGCGGTTACGACGTTTTCTTCCTCACCGGCACCGACGAACACGGGCAGAAGATACAGCAGAAAGCCGAAGCGAAAGGCGTTTCCCCGAAGGAATACGTCGACGAGACCGCCGGAGTCATCCGCGATATGTGGGATAAATTCGGCGTGACCTACGATAAATTCATCCGCACCACCGACGAGGATCACTGCAGAGTCATACAGAAGGTCTTCAAAAAGCTTTACGAGCAGGGCGACATCTACAAAGGCGCCTACGAGGGCAAATACTGCACCCCCTGCGAATCCTTCTGGACCGATACGCAGTTAGTCGACGGAAAATGCCCGGACTGCGGAGGCGAAGTCAAATACGCGCGTGAAGAGGCTTATTTCTTCAAGCTTTCGAAATACGCAGACAGACTCGTAGAGTATTACGAATCGCACCCCGAATTCATCGCTCCGGTCTCCCGCAAGAACGAGATGATAAACAACTTCATCAAGCCAGGGCTTCAGGACCTTTGCGTCTCGCGCACCAGCTTTTCCTGGGGCATCCCGGTAGATTTCGACCCGAAGCACGTCGTTTACGTCTGGCTCGACGCGCTGTTCAACTATACAACCGCGATCGGTTACGATCCCGACGGTTCTTCCGAACAGTTCAAACGCCTGTGGCCCGCCGACGTCCATATAATCGGCAAGGATATTGTCAGATTCCACACTATCTACTGGCCGATCTTCCTGATGGCGCTCGGTATTCCCCTTCCCAAGAAAGTCCTCGGCCATCCCTGGCTGCTCTTCGGCGAAGACAAGATGAGCAAATCCAAGGGCAACGTGATATACGGCGACGACCTTATAAACGCCTTCGGGCTCGATCCCGTAAGGCATTATCTGCTTGCCGAGATGGGCTTTTACAATGACGGCAGCATAACTTACGAAAACCTTATCAAGCGCACCAACGCCGATCTGGCGAACACGCTGGGCAACCTCGTTTCGCGTACCGGCGCGATGATAAAGCAGTACTTCGGCGGAGTTATACCGGCAAACGGCGGAAACGACGACGAATTCGCGGTAAACCTTAAAAAATCGGTTCTCGACGGCATCAACGCAGCCGCATCGAAGTTTGACGAATACCTTATCGCCGACGCCGACGCCGCGGTCTTCGGCGCTCTCAAATGCTGCAACAAATATATCGACGAGACCACTCCATGGGTGCTTGCAAAGGACGGGACAAAACGCGAGCAACTCGGCAACGTGCTTTCCAACCTCGTGGAAAGCATTCGCATCTGCAACCTGCTTATCCGCCCGATCATGCCCGGCACCGCCGACAAGATCGACGCGATATTCGGCATAGGATCGAAAGATTTCGACGGCAACGCCGTTTATTCCTATCCCTGCACCGGAAAGACCGTCGGCGAGATCCCGATACTTTTTGCAAGGATAGACGAAAAGAAGTTCTTCGCGGAGATGGAAAAGGATATCAAAAAAGAAGAAAAATCCGCGCAGAAAGCCGGAAAGAAGGCGGAAAAAGCCGAGCAGAAGGCTCCTTCCGAGATCACGATAGACGATTTTGCGAAGGTCGAGCTCAAAGTCGGCAAAGTGCTTGAATGCATTCCCGCGGAAAATTCCGAAAAACTGCTCGTTTTGCAGATCAACCTCGGAAACGAAAAGCGCCAGGTAGTGTCAGGCATCGCGAAGTATTATACGCCTGACGACCTTATCGGCAGGAACGTCATAGTCGTTTCAAACCTCAAGCCCGCCGTGCTTCGCGGCAACGAGAGCAAAGGAATGATCCTCGCCGCCGATACGGTTGACGGCGTTAAGGTCATTTTCGCCGACGAAAACGCCGCTCCCGGCAGCAAAGTAAGATAACCATGTTCGACACACACGCGCATTACTGCGATCACGCTTTTGACGAAGACCGCGAAGAGCTTTTAAGCCGCCTTTTCGGCGAGCAGGGCGTGACCGGGATCATCGAGGCCGGATGCGATATCGAGGGGTCGGAAGCCGCGCTTGCGCTCGCTTCGAAATACCCCGGGATGTATGCCGCCGTCGGGTTCCACCCGGAGGAAGTCAAAAAGCTCAAAAGCGGCGATATCGACAGGATCAAGGCGCTCTGCGCCCATCCGAAAGCAGTCGCGATCGGCGAGATCGGGCTGGATTACCATTACGGCACCGACAACAAGGAAGAGCAGAAGGCTCTGCTTCGCGAACAGCTTGCGCTTGCCGCCGAGCTTGGCAAGCCGGTGGTCATTCACGAACGCGACTGCATCGCCGACTGCGTGAGTATCGTTTTCGATTACCCGGTTAAAGGCGTATTCCACTCCTATTCCGGTAGCAAAGAGACCGCCGCCGAACTTATAAAGCGCGGATGGTATATCTCGTTTTCCGGCACGGTGACCTTCAAAAACGCCAGAACGCCGGTCGAAAACGCCGCTTTCGTACCGGAAGACCGGATATTGACGGAGACCGACTGCCCCTACCTCACCGCGCACCCTTATCGCGGGAAGCGCAACGACAGCGGTTATATGCGCTATACGATCGCAAGGCTCGCGGAGATACGCGGAACGGACTTTGAACATATCGAAAGGATCACCACGGAAAATGCAAAACGCCTTTTCGGGATCGGATAAAGAAAAAGCGCTGACGTTCGCTTACAAAGTCGGCAGCGGCGTTTATATAAACCTTACGAACCGCTGCACCAACGATTGCGAATTCTGTATCCGCAGGAACGGCGCCGGCGCTTACGGAAGCGACCCCTTGTGGTTAGAGCGCGAACCGACGGCAGAAGAAGCCGCTGAAGCGGCGCTCGCGCTTGCCGACGCGAACACGAAAGAATTCGTCTTCTGCGGCTACGGAGAACCGGCGTGCCGCGCCGACGCGCTTATCGAAACAGCGAAGATACTCAAAGCCCGCCGTCCGGATACGCCGGTACGCATCAACACCAACGGACAGGCCGATCTTATATTTAAAAAGGATATCGTTCCCGATCTTGTCGGGCTTGTC
>JAGAAM010000077.1 GCA_017615235.1 Clostridia bacterium | reverse complement strand
CTGACCTTTCCGGAAGTCGTGATCCATAAAGAATTGCCAGTCGGCTTTTTTGAGCGGCAGTTTTTCGTTGCCTTTATATAGGAACCAGACGTGCGGCAGGAAGAGAAAGCTGTCGAACATAGTGTCTGTTATAACGCCGTTTTCGATATAGCCGACGTAGGGCAGCAGCATCTCTTTGTTTACCGGCGGTATGTCGGTGCGGCACATATAGGCGAGCATCACGTCCTTCGCGCCAAGCTGTTCCGTGGAGGCGAAACGCCCCGGACAGTCGGCGCCGTCGCTGCCGTCGTTCGCCGCCGAAGGCACACCCGACGCGTCGGTACGGCCGAAAAGCTCGATCTCGTCGATCCAGATATGGAAAGGCACGTTGAAGAAGAACTTCGCGTATCTCGCGGCTATCGGGCTTTCAAGGTTGTGTTCCGGGCGAATAACTTTGCTTTTTCCCCAGGTCTCGAACCCGGTCACGCTGCCGCCGCTTTGCCAGTTCACGCCGTCCGCGGAAAGAAACAGTTTTACGCGCGGAGGCTGGAAAAGCCCGTAACGGGTGTGGCGCAGTATGCCGATGCGGAATCCTTCGACTGCGCAGAGCGAGCCGAGGTCGAAGACTATATCCCTCGCCTCTCCTCCGGTGATGTGAAAAAACGCAGGGTCGTCGTAAACCTCGTTTTCGGCGTATCCGCCGTCGATCAGAAGCCCGTTATCCGGGAACTGGTTGAACCATTCGGTGCAATGCCGGTCCTCGATCGGGCAATGAGCGCGTATCGCGGGAGTAAGCCCTTTTATAAGGTTGACCCTCTCCTTCGAAGGAGCCCGCGTGATATCCTCCCCGTGAATATCGAATACGCCGTAGTATTCTTCGGAAGTTTTCATAT
The DNA here is from genome assembly GCA_017615235.1 of Clostridia bacterium. The sequence continues at coordinate 2,600 of JAGAAM010000077.1, read as the reverse complement.
TATCGGCTTCACCTTTTAACGCATTTACTTATTAATGTGTTAAATTATAACATCATTCGTCGGAAAAAGCAACAGGAAAATAAAAAAAGCCTCCGTAAAGGAGGAAAAACGTTTACCGTTTTATTCAAAATATCATTCTTCATCTTGACGGGAACCGAAAACACTGTGTCCGTGTTCCTTGCGCAGCCGTTTGTTCTCGTACATGATCCTGTCGGCGCGGCGCGCGGTCTCGTTGACCGAGCGGTCGTGCGAAGGATCGTAGACGGCGATGCCGAGCGCGACGGAGACGTATTCCCACTCGTTGTTCCTGCCTTCGTTGTGTTCCCTGCCGGAAGCCTCGAAGCCGGCGACGAGTTCATCACGGTTGACGTAGTCCTCGTTCATAAGTATCACGGCGAATTCGTCTCCGCCGATACGGAACACCGGGCTGTGACGGAAGGTGCGGCAGATAAGCTGAGCCGCGGCTTTAAGGTATTCGTCGCCCTTGTCGTGGCCGTGGCGGTCGTTGATCTTTTTAAGGTTGTCGCAGTCGAAAACGCCGACGGCGAATTCAAGCGCCTCGCCGTTGTCGAGACGGTCCTGAAGTTCCTGGATATAATCGTTGAAGCTGCCCTTGTTGCGTACCGAGGTGAGCGCGTCGACGAAAACGCGTTTGTTGAGGGTGTCGAGTATCTTTTCGTCCTCGTCGACCTTCTTTTCCGCGACGATGCTGCGGATGAGGAGCACGAGAATGATCACTATGATAACGCCGACGATAAGCCCGACTACGGCGAGATTATCTTTTATGAACTCGACGAAACCGGTCTTCGCGTCCTCGGTGGAATAATAGGTCAGCGCGGAGTTGACTATCGAATCCGGAACGCCGTCGATCGCCCTCGAGATTATCGAATAAAGCTTAACTTCGCCCTGTCGGACCGCAAGGCAATAGTCCATATCGACGCCGGTATAGACCGTCGTGAGGTGGAGTTTCTCGCACTGTTTGGATATGTTGTTGAAACGGTAGTTGCTTATGATTACGCAATCGGCCTCGCCCGCCGCTACGGCGTCAAGACAGGTCGGGGTATCGACGTAATGGATAGTGCTCCATCCGGGATAATGCTGTTCGAGGAAAAGGTCGTAATTCGGGTTGCCCTCGTTCACGGCGACGACGACGTCCTGCTTTTTGACGAATTCCTTCTGTTCGGAGGCGCGTACCACCGCGTCCATTTCGGTCCGCATGATCGGAGGCGACATCACCAGTCCCGCCGCTTCGCTGTCGTGATCGGTAAAGTTCGCCGGGAAGACGCAGTCGATCTCGCCTTTCTTAAGGGCTTCCATCGCCGCGGCGGCGGTGGGGAACGCTATCGCCTCGAAATCGAGTTCCGCGTTTTCAAGACAGGTCTCGGCATATTCGAGGTAATCCTTCAAAGCGCCGGTAAGATCGCCGTTCTCGTCGGAAGCGCAGAACGCGAGGTAATTGTTCTGATACCCCACGCGGATAGTCCCGTGGTCGGAAAGCCAGGCGAGCTCATCGGCGCTCAGATAAAGATCCGCTCCGGCTTTGCGGAGATACTTTTCGAAAAGCTGTTCGTTATAATAACGGTTCTCGTCCTGGATGCGGCTCAATGCCGCTTCAAGCTCGCCCAAAATGTCGGGACGGTTTTTCGTCACCGCGAAATAGAAATCCGAAGATCCGACCTTGAATACCGGGGTGTTGGTCTCCGGGTCGCCGTAGGAATCGACGGTCAGGAACGCGTCGATGACGTCGGTACGCATAAGGCGCAGAGAATCGTCCTCCGAGCTCGTAAGTTCGACGACCTCGGCTTCCACGCCGTGTGACTCCGCCCATTCAAGGTAGAGCATTTCCTGGATGCTGTCCTTCGTGACGCCGATCTTTTTGCCGTTCAGCGAGGCGAAATCATCCGCTTTGATTTCGGTCTCTTCGGGGACGACGTAGATATAGTAAGTCTCCGTGCCCATCGAATGGGTGGGGAAAAGCATATATTCGGTGCGGTCTTCTTTGTAGGAAACGTCGCTCATGACGTCGATCTCGCCTGCCTTGAGCATATCCATAAGCTCCGACCAGGTGCCCTCTACGTATTCGTAGGTCCAGCCGGTATAGGCGGCTATCTTGCGCTCGTATTCATATGAATATCCGGCGCGTCTTCCGGTGCTGTCGAAATAGTTGAAAGGCGATTCGAACCAGCCTACGCGCACGGTCTTGCCGCTGTCGGCGGAGACCGCCGCCGGAACGAACAGGGCGGCAAAAACCGCGAGGCAAAGGATCGCCGCGGCTATTCTTTTGTATACGGCGGCGCCGTTTGCTTTCTTCATTCCCCTGTTCATCTCCTTTATTCGGATCGATCGACTGAATACGTAATTTGATGCGTATAAATTACCATTAAATAATATATCATAAAATCCGGGACTTTTCAACCCTTCATTTGCAAATAGTGATTTTTGCCCGTTTCTGTCGATATATTATGTTTGCAGACGAGAAAAAAGACCGCAAAAGCGGTCTTTTTTTATAAATTGCGGTTGAATTACGCAGCGTGCCTCTGGTTGTAAGCGGCGTTAGCGTCGTTCCAAAGGTGAACCTGTTTAACGAACGCGACGATCGG
>JAGAAM010000076.1 GCA_017615235.1 Clostridia bacterium | reverse complement strand
GTTACCCGTGTAAAAATGTCGCCTCGCAGGCGACCATAAAAGGTTTTGTCCGTTATATGATAAAGGCGTCGGCAGGAAGACCGGCGCCTTGAATTTTTAAATCTTTATATAACGGAGGAAACTGAAAATGAAAAATGAAGGACTTACACACGTCTGCAGAAACAACGTAACCGAGCTTGTGTTCATACTCGACAGGAGCGGTTCGATGTCGGGGCTCGAATCCGATACCATCGGCGGCTTCAACGGGATGATCGAAAAGCAGAAGAGGGAAGACGGCGAAGCCTACGTCACCACGGTCCTGTTCGACGACAGGAGCGTGACGGTACACGACCGTATCGAACTTGAAAAAGTCCCGAAGATGACCGAAAGGGATTATTACGTCGGGGGATGCACCGCGCTGCTCGACGCTATCGGCAGCACCGTCGCGCATATCGAGGACATCCACAGATACGCCCGCCCGGAGGACGTTCCGCAGAACACCGTGTTCGTCATCACTACCGACGGAATGGAGAACGCGAGCCGCGAATACGACAGAAAAACCATCAAAAAGCTTATCGAAAGGCAAAAGGAAAAGGGTTGGGAATTCCTGTTCATCGGCGCGAACATCGACGCCGTGACCGTCGCTTCCGATATGGGCATCTCTGCCGATCACGCCGTCGAATACTGCTGTGACAAGACCGGCACGAAGGTCGTCTTCGAGGACGTTTGCTGCGCCGTCGGATCGGTCCGCAAAGGCAAAAAACTCGGAAGCGGCTGGTGCAAGAACATCCGGGCTGACCGGAAAAGCCGCGGATAAGCCGCAAAACAACAAAAATCCCTCTCGCGAGAGGGATTTTTTCTTTTGGCTTTAAAGCGATATGCGCTTTTCGATCTGTTCTCCGCAGGCGTCGAGCAAAGCTTCGCCGGCGGCAACGCAGTATACTTCGTCGTTTGCGAGGTCTTCAAGTATATCGCAAAGACCGAGAACGTCGTTTGAAGTGGTGCTCAAAAGTTCGGTATAGACGCGGCAGACGTCGGCGTAGGTCCTTCCCTTGAAGAACCTTCCTTCTGCAACGGCGAGCTTCTGCTCCTCGTTGAGCAGGGGATCGATATCGGCGACAGCGCCGAGTATATAGCGGGTAAGGTCCTTTTCGTCTTTGCAGAACTCTTTTATGAAATCCTTCGCGCGGTCGTAGACCGAAAGCGAGTTGCCGGGTTTGGGATCGCGATAGGAATAACAGAAGACGTCGCCGTCCTCACGCGCGCGGAAGCCGCAGCCGTAGGCGCCGCCCTGGACGCGTATCTCGTTCCAGAGGTATTCGTAATTAAGGACGTTCGTCAGCGCGAGAAGACTGCCGCTGTATTTTCTTCCGTGCAGATTAAGGTTCGTTGCCTTCGCGGCGAATCCGACCGCCGCCGGGATGACGATGCCTTCCTTGTTGACGTCGAGCGGTTTGTAAAAGGCGTATTCGGCGCAGTTTCCGCCTTTCGGGAGCGAAGAAACGAAGGTTTCAAGGTCTTTGCGCTTCACGTTGCTCGAAACGCTTAAAGTGATCCTTGCGCTTGCGAAGATACGCTTCGCCGTTTCGGCGATCCTGCCGAGCAGAGCGAGGATCTCGCCGTCACTCGCGCCGCTTTGGGCTTTAAGCCATTCCGCAAACGCGAACCCGCTCGTCGCCTCGATCGCGGCGGAGTGAGCGGAATTGCACGCCAGCGCGCGGGTTATAGCAAAACTGTGTCCCCGTGAAGCGAGCGACATCTGCGCCGCGAGTGCCGACTGGTTCAGTATTTCACGTACGAGTCTGACGTCCTCGTACTTCGTCTTCGTCAATATCTCCGTGATGAGTTCAAGCGTGTCGGCGACCTTGTTTTCAAGGCTGACCGCCGAAACCGTGACGAATACTTTCGCTCTGTCGGTCTTTTCACAGGCGAAAACGTCGATGTCGGTCCCGAATCTGCCGACGTTTTTCTTAATAAGCATCTGCAGCGTCGCGCTGTCGTGATCCTCCGTCGGGAGCCTTCCGAGCAGCGAGCAGAGCAGGGATACGTGTTTAAGGTCGTCGAATTCCGTGTCGGAAGCGGAGAAAAAGAGGTTCATATAAGCGAGCTTGCTTCCGTTTTCGGTGATAAGCAGATCGCGGCCGCCGATCTTTTCGGTTCGGGTCTCTATGGCTTCCGGTTTGTCGGCGAGGTCGGACAGTTTAAGCATCGGGATCGTCGCAAGCGCCTCCTCGCTGTCGGGAGCCTGCTGCCAGGCTTTAAGCGTTTCCGACTCTTTTTTCAACCGTTCTATGTCGGAATCAGTCCAAACGGAGCTTTCTTTATCAAGACGCGCCTGCTCTTTTTCGATCTTTTCTTTGCCGAGCGTATTCGAGGGAAGCAGGGTCACGAAAGCCTCGTGACCGTTTTCGAGCAGGACTTCTTTTAAAAGCTCTTCGTAATAGCCGGTGCCGATCTTCGCTTCGAGACTGTCGATTATGCCGTCGTATTCAAGCGCGTCCGCCGGATCGCCGCCGTAAAGCCAGCTGTCGAGCACGCCGACGGCTTCTTCAAGACTGCGGGGATAGCCTGAGCTGTCGCGGTCGCGCATCTCGAATGCGAGGCGGTTGAAACCTGCGGTGAAAAGTTCTTTGTCAAAGCCTTCTTTTACCGTCTTTTCCAAAAATTCGCGCACGGTCTTTCTTATCTCGGTTATCTTATCGGGATCGGTGTTCCATACCTGCCAGGTGATATAGGGCTGCTGATACCATTTACAGATCATAAAGCGAAGGTCCTGCCCGAGCCCTTTTTCAAGTATCTCGCGTTTGAGCGGCGATTCGTTGTCGTCGGCAAGATATTTGCTTATAGCGGCGAGAGCGACGATCTTTTCGCGTTCGTCGAACCTGCCTATCATATCACCGCAGGCGACGACGGTCTTCTCCTCCGGCTGTTCGTCGGCTCCGATCTCGTAATAGGCGGTCGTCTCCTTTTTGCCGGTCGGCGCCTG
>JAGAAM010000075.1 GCA_017615235.1 Clostridia bacterium | reverse complement strand
TGAGTCGTTCTCTGCACCGCTTCAGACGGGTAAGAATCGCTGTACGTTACATAATCTCCGCTGGCAATGACCTGCACGGCAAGTGTGGCGCTTTCGATCAGCTCGTGAAGATAGGAATACTCGTCGGTGCTGATGACGGACGCGTCGTTGATGAGCGAACGGGTGACCGAGATATAGAATATCTCAGTTGAGATCACCGGCTCGCCGGGACCGTAGACCGCCACCTCCGCGGCGATCTCGCCGGATGCCGCAAGCAGGTTTTCGGTGAGAGTGAACGTGACCGTGTTCCCTCCCGAAGCGACGCCGCCGAGCAGGACTCCGGTCCCGTCGGGCTTCAGTCCGCGAAGCACCGCCGATGCGCCTTCCGGCAGAACGAAAGCCCTGCCTCTCTCTTCGAGCGAGACGGTAACGGTACGCGCAGCGTCGTCAAGCTGTTTTGCGGAGATATGCTGTGCGAACTTTCGGTATCCCGGATCGATATCGAGCGTAATGCTGATGTTCAAGGTTTTTGATCCTCCTTATTGTCGTTATCCCCCTTTCGATGTTCCCCGAATTCGGCATTTCCCCGAGTTCGATTCTATTATAAAACAAAAAAAGCGGGGATTCGTCCCGCTTTTTTCCCGTATTTTTCCCGTTTTTTTCGCAAAAAAGTCCGATTATTCTCCGTCCTTGTTCTCGGTAGTATATTCCAAAGGCAGATTGTAGAAGGATTCGTAGATATCCTTCCAGCAAGCGAAATTCTCGTCCATGAGTTTTTCGACGTTTTCGCGGTAGGTCAGTTTTTCGTCCGGGTAGATCGGTTTTCCGATGTTGATCGTGTATTCCTGGACGTAAAAGCCGTCGTCACCCATAATTTCGGAATCGCTCATCGTTATGAAACAGGGCAGCACCGGCACTTTATTGCGCGCCGCGAGCACGAAAGCGCCGGTCTTCAAAGGTTTCGGCTTGCGGTAGTTCCACCACATGCTCTGTTCCGGATAGACGAGCACGAGGCTGCCGTCTTTCAATAATCCGTTCACCGCGGCGACGAATTTCGTAAGCGTGCGGGTGTTCGAAGAAAGCGGCAAAGTGTTGCAGTGGCGCATCAGAAAGCCGTAAAAGCCGGGGAAGGAAGTATAATTCCCCTCTTTTATAACGCGGTAAAACTTGCGGTCGGTCTGGTTCGACGCCTCGTAGGCGAACTGGATCGCGAAGCTGTCGAACGCGTTGAAATGGTTGCAGGTTATCACCGCTCCGCTTTTGAGCGTATTGAAATTCTCGATGCCCTTTATTTCTTTGATGATAAGCTTTTTCTCGTCGATAAGATTGTTGACGAAGCGCCTTGCCATCGTGAAGGCGAATTTGGTCTTGATCTTTTCGTAAAAGCCCTTGCGGACGTATTCTATCTCGTCGGGCATAAGCACGCGGGAGGGCGGATCCTCCTCCACGTCCTCGCCGAAACGGCCTTCGCGCTCGTACTGCGCGATCTTTTCGAGCACCGCGACGCGGTCGCTGGAGCGGTTCACGCGGTTAAGACGGTTGAGGTAATTGTCCTCGCGTTCTGTCTCGGAAATAACTATGCTCATAAGATTCTCGCCGGCTTTCGCGTCGCGTTCGCGCTCCTCGTCGGTGTATTCCTCACATTCTTTTTTCAGTTCGCCGATCAGCGAAGTCTCGCTCGCGTATTTCCAGAAAATTTCGGCGTAAGGCGCGTCCGGATAATACCAGGGCTTGTTCGCCATATTGTAATGGAGTATCTTCGCGTCTTCTATCGGGAAATCAAAGGAAAAGCCGGTCTCGGTATTCCAGCGGCGGTCGAGATAAAGGACGTGATCCTTGCAGATGACGTTGAGATAGTCCTGATCCTGCGCGGCGGTGAAGTGATAGGTGTGCAGAAGCTGGATGAATTTATCAAGTATATAACAGGTACGGAACCTGTCGCAGTTGATAAGCATCATCCCCGCCTGGAAATAGTTGTATCTCGAAACGCCTAAACATTTTTCGACGTATTCGCCGAATTCCGGAACGTCGATAACGCTCCTGTCCTGACAGACGGCGAGATAGGCGTCTTTCATATCGGTCCTGTAAAGATCGCTGATATCGCCGGCGACGATCGTATCGCTGTCGATATACACGGCTTTGTCGTATTCCTGGAACATTTCCGCGATGAAGAAGCGGTAATAGGTGGTGATCGAGAAATAATCTCGCACGGGGATGCGGGATCTTATCGTGTCGATATACTCGGTCACGTCGTCGAACGAAATATTGAATCCTTCTTCAGCCAGTGCCGCGACGTCTTTCCCGGCGTTTATATCCATCCCTGCGTGAAGGATGTGGACGTCGTAATCGTAAAGCCTTGACGCGTTGGTCTTGAGCGACCACAGCGAAACGCAGGTGTATTTTATATAATTATCGTCACAGGCGTAAAAAACCGGTATCGTCTGTTTAGCCATTTGCGTTTTCCTCTTTGTTGAATTTTTCTTTTAAAGAAACGTATTCGTCAAGTATATCGTCGAAGCAGTCGTATCCGAAGATCTTGCGGACCTTATCGACCTGCCACTGCTTGATGTTTTCGGTGTGCGGGTACGGAAGCCAGAAGAGCCTTTTCGAAAAATGCCTTACGACGGTGTGTTTGTGGAGGAACTTCTGATCGTTGAACCTTTGGGGAAGCATCTTCTTTTTTGCCGTGGAGCGCACTATCGCGCTCTGGTCGGCGAACATAAGCTTTTTCGCGCGGATTTGACAGCGCGCCTTTTCCAAAAGCCCGGTCTCGCGGATCTTTTTGAGGTTGAAAAGCAGGACGCCGGCGTTGATATAGTTGGGATAAAGCAGATATTTTCCGTAATGATCCCTTGCGGCGGCGTATTCGTAACCTTCGATATCGATGCCGTAAAGCAAAGTTATATCGCGGTTGAAAAGTATATCCGCGTCGAGGTACAGCAGCTTGTCCGGCATTTCCGGCACCAAATCGGCGAAAAGCCTTATAAGCGTATAGGGCGAGCAATAGGCGCTCTCGTTCGGACATCCGGCGAACTCCGCGCGGTAGATATCCGTAACGTCGATCTTTACAACGCGGTTTTCGGGGTTGTAACGCTTTACCGTCTCGTCGAGGAAGGCGATCTGCCGGTCGCCGACCGGAACGTATTCTTTTTTGATATGCGAGACGTCCATCGTGTAGACGTAAAAGGTAAAGGGTTCTTCGGTGTCGCTGCGCATCAGCGCCGAGAGGGCGCAGGTCAGCATTCCGTCAAAAACTTTATCGTTCCCGCAAAACAGAAGATTTATCATTCTTTATCAGCCTTTAAGTATTCGATCACCGTAACTTCGGAAAGCTTCGATCTTTCGCGCATGGCGTCATATACCTGATCGCGCAGTTTCGCACGGCGTTCGCTGCGCGGGAGCTCCTTATCGGGATAAAACGGTCCGTCGATATAAGTCACGATGCGGGGTTTTTCGGAAAACCGGCGTTTCTGATAGGTGTTTGTAAAACAGAATACCGGCGCGTCGAGTTTTACCGGATAAGTGAACGAGGCGTCACCGAAATTGCGTATACCGGTGAAATAGGGCCAGATGTGCGCTTCGGGATAGATCGCGACGGCTTTCCCTTCGCTGAACCGCCTTTCAATAGCCGACGTGAAATTCTTATGCGCCGCAAGTCCGTCCGGGAGCGGGATCGCGCCCATCGAGGCGGTCACCAGCCCGATATGCGGCATCGACACGTTGTTCGCGTGGACGATTACGTACGTCCTTTTCGGGAAGTTTATCACGGCGGGAGTGCAGGCGTCGCCGATATCCTGGGTGTGGTTGCCGTAAATGAAGTATCCGCCCTTCACGTCGCGAAGCTTCTTCCTGCCGACCGTTCTGTGGCGGAACTTCAAACGGAGGAACGCAAACGCGCAGGGCAGCCCGACTATGCGGTACCAGAAAAACGAGGTGAACTTTTTGAAAAGCGAAGCCGGGCAGTAAACGTAATTCCCGTCGATCGGACGCGGAGTTATCTTCGCTTCGGAGAACTCGTCGCTGAGCTCGTCGGTGTAGTAAACGACTTTGCGTTCCATCGGTAGTCCTCCTTCGTTTTCGGCCCTTTTCGCCGATTCTCCGCAACACGGCAGAATACAGTATAACGCGGAATTATTAACTGAATGTTAAGTCAGCGCCGGTTTGTAAAAACGTCGAGAGCGAGCGCGATTATCGCCGCGTGATCCCCCGCGAGAGGGTTTTCCCCCGCGATACCGTAGACCGGATCGGCGCGTGATCCGCTTTTATCGACGGTCTTCGACACTTTGAAAAAAACTTTTTCCGCTCCGTTTGAAAGGGCGACGCAAATCTCCTCGCCTCCGTCGACGGGACGACAAGAATAATCATAACCGAACCACTTCGCGTCGGCGGCGTCGTCGGACGCCTGCGCGGAAGGATCGCCTTCAACCTCCGCAAGGAACGGGACCGTGATTATCCTCGTACGGGGGTCGCGCTTCGGGTCGGAAAAGACGGGAAGCATCGAAAGGCTTTTAGCTTTTAGCCCGGTCTCCTCGCGCAGTTCGCGCGCGGCGGCGTGATAGACGTCCTCGTCTGGTTCCACGAATCCGCCCGGCAGAGCAAGCTTTCCGAGAAAGGGATGCCCTCCCCTTCTTATAAGCATCATCCTGCCGTCATTGATGACAATTATGTCAACCGTTACAGACGGGCGTTCGTATTTCGAGGCGTCGTACGCCTTTAAGAATTCGGATTCCGTCAATCCGTTTCTGTCGCGCAATTCAGACATTGTTTGTTCTCCGGTCACTTATTCAAAGCGGTTTTTTGAGTATTTTTCCGTTCTGCCTCGGATACGCGGACGGCGTGTTACCGGTCTTTTCGATGACGACGAGCGTATGCAGATATCCGTATTCCGGAACGGAAAATTTAATTATGTCAACTGTTTTCCCGCCGAGCGTTTTAACGGCGTTTTCGGCTTCGGAGACCTCTTCGGCGTACTTTTCGCCCTTCATGGCGATGAAGTATCCGCCCGCTTTGACGAACGGCAGACACCATTCGCAAAGCACGTTCAGCCTTGCGACCCCGCGTGATACGGCGATATCGAAACTTTCGCGCAGGTCGCTGTCGCAGGCGAGTTCCTCCGCCCTGCCGTTGAGGATATCAAGGTTTTCTATCCCGGCGGACTTTGCGGTATCAAGGACGAAGGCGAGTTTTTTCGCGGTGGCGTCGTTAGCGGTAACGGAACAGCCCGGAGCGCAGACGGCGAGCGGCAGCGACGGGAATCCGGCTCCGCATCCGACGTCGATCACCTTTTTGCCGTTTGTGAAAAGCCCGGTGTCGATCAAAGTCAGCGAATCCCAGAAATGCAGCAGCGCAACGCCTTTTTCATCGGTTATCGCGGTGAGGTTCATTACTTTGTTCTTTTCGCAAAGGTTTTCCGCGATGACGTCAAGTTTTTTTGATTGGTCTTCCGTCACGTCTTTGCGGTATTGCGAAAGTATCCCTGACGCGCTCATTCCCGTTTACCTCCCTGCGAAAGCCATATAAGAAGCACCGAGATATCCGAAGGCGAGACGCCGCTTATGCGCGACGCCCTGCCGATATTCTCCGGTCTGAGGGCGTTAAGTTTCTGCGCCGCTTCGATGCGGAGCCCTTTGATCTTCGTGTAGTCGGTATCTGCGGGAAGCGCCTTTTCCTCCAGTCTGGAGAACCTTTCCACCTCCGCGAGCTGGCGTTTTATGTATCCGGCGTATTTAAGCTCGGTCTCCGCGCGGGAAAGCGTTTTTTCGGAAAACCTGCCTTCTTCGCCGGAAAGCTTTACAACGTCTTTTACGGTTATGCCGGGACGCCTTATCAGTTCGGCTTTCGGCATACCCGCGCCGCTGCGCTCGAACCCGCGTGATTCGAGAAGATCGTCGAGTTCTTCGCTCGCCTTTACGCTTTCGCTCCCGAAGGCTTTTATCGCCTCCGCGAGTTCGGCTTCCTCGGCAAGGAACGCCTTGTATTCGTCCTCTCCGACCAGTCCGATGTCATAGCCTTTTTTCAAAAGCCGCTGCCTTGCGTTGTCCTGACGGAGCAGCAGGCGGTATTCGCTGCGCGAGGTCATTATTCGGTAGGGTTCGTTGGTGCCCTTCGTGACGAGATCGTCAATGAGCGTGCCGATATAGCTTTCGCTCCGCAAAAGCGTGAATGGCGGTTTGCCTTTAGCCTTCAAAGCCGCGTTTATCCCGGCGATGAGCCCCTGCGCAGCCGCTTCCTCGTAACCCGATGAGCCGTTGAACTGTCCGGCTCCGAAAAGCCCGGAGATATCGCGGAATTCGAGCGATGCGGAAAGCTGGGTAGGATCGCAGCAGTCGTATTCTATCGCGTAGGCGGTGCGCATGAAGCGCGCGTTTTCAAGCCCTTTAATGCTGTGGACGACGCGAAGCTGAACTTCCTCCGGGAGCGAACTGGAAAGCCCCTGGAGATAGACTTCTTTCGTATCGAGCCCCATCGGTTCGACAAATATCTGGTGGCGTTCCTTGTCGGCGAAACGGACGACTTTGTCCTCGATGCTCGGGCAGTAGCGCGGCCCGGTGCCGCGGATGTCGCCGGAGAACAGCGGTGAACGGTGAAGGTTCTCGCGGATGATGCGGTGAGTCTCTTCGTTGGTATACGCTATATAGCAGGGCAGCGAATTCGGGCGTTTTTCGCCGTTTCCGAACATTGTCGGATCTTCGTCGCCGTCCTGGCGTTCAAGCTTTGAATAATCGATGCTGTCGGCGTGGATGCGCGGAGGAGTGCCGGTCTTGAACCGCACGAGCTTTACGCCGATCTGTTTGAGCGACTCGATGAGCCTCAGCGCCGGAAGAGTATTGTCGGGCCCCGAAGCGTAGGATTCCTCGCCGACGATTATCCTGCCTCCCAAAGAAGTCCCGGTCGCGATGACGGCGCATTTGCAGGGCACGAACGCCCCGAACGAGGTCGTCACGCCGGTGACGGCGCCGTTTTCGACGGCGATCCCGGTCACTTCCGCCTGTTTGAGCGTTAAATTACCGACCGTCTCGGCGGTGTGTTTCATATAGTCGCGGTACTTCACGCGGTCCGCCTGCATACGCAGCGATCGCACGGCGGGTCCTTTGGAGGCGTTCAGCATCCTGCTTTGCAGCATGACGGCGTTGGCCGCCTTTCCCATCTCTCCGCCTAAAGCGTCGATCTCGAAAACGAGATGTCCCTTTCCCGTTCCTCCGATCGAAGGATTGCAGGGCATATTTCCGACGAGGTCGAGCGTTAGCGTGAAAAGCGCCGTCTTTGCGCCAAGCCGCGCGCTTGAAAAAGCCGCTTCCAGACCGGCGTGACCCGCGCCGATAACGGCGACGTCGTATGAAGTTGATTCGTAAGTCTGCATTTTTTGACCTTGATTATAAATTTTGACCTTGATTATAAAATATTAATGATTCATTCCGGAATACCGCCGGTATTCCGACTTATTTCCCTACGCAGAAATGCGAGAATATCTCGTTGACGATCTCCTCGCCGACGGTCCTTCCGTCGGCTTCGTAAAGCGCGGAGAGGGCGCGTTCGATGTCCATCCCGGCGACGTCCTGGGAATATTCGTGAAGCGTTTTTATCGCGTCGTCGAGCGCGCCGATCGCTTTCGTGATCGCGGCGTACTGGCGCGCGTTGGTGATTATCTCGTCGTTCTCGCCGATCTGTTCGGCTCCGACGAGCTTTGATACAAGTTTTTCTATTTCGCCAACTCCGCTTTTTTCGGATGCGGAGATGACTGCGCTGTTCCTGAAAGGCGCTTCAAAAACGGGAGGCGCGATGTCGCTTTTGTTGAGAAGGCAGACGGTGCATTCCTCTTTCCCGGCTTTTTTGACCGAGTCGATTATCTTTTCGTCGTCAGGAGTCAGCGGCGAAGCGCAGTCGAGCACTAAAAGTATCAGCTCCGCCTCGTCTATCGCGACCAGGCTCCTCTGCACGCCGAGGCGTTCGATCTCGTCGCCGGATTCGCGGATGCCGGCGGTGTCGGAAAGCCTTAAAACGTAATCGCCCAACCGCACGGTCTCGGTGATGACGTCGCGCGTGGTGCCGGCTACGCCGGTGACTATCGCGCGTTCCTCGCCGCAGAGCATATTCAGGACCGAGCTTTTGCCGACGTTCGGTCTGCCGACTATCGCGGTCCTTATGCCCTCGCTTATCGCTTTGCCGTAGGAACGGCTTTTCGCGAGTTTGTCAAGCTCGCCGCGAACCGAAAGCAGGATGTTTTTCATTTCGTCCGGCGTTACGTCGGTCATATCCTCGTCCGGGTAATCGATGAAAGCGTAGACCGAAGCTGCGAGAAAGCGGAGTTTATCGGCGCAGCCGGAAATGAGCCGCGACAGCGAGCCGGACGCCTGTTTTGCCGATACCGAAAGGTATTTTTCGCTCTCGGCGTCGATTATGCCTGCGATGGCCTCCGCTCCGGTAAGGCTTAGTTTACCGTTGATGAACGCCCTTTTCGTGAACTCGCCGGGGCCTGCGGGATCGGCTCCCGCCGCGAATACCGCGGAAAGCAGTTTCTGAGTGACGAGGAGACCGCCGTGGCAGCAAAGCTCCGCGACGTTTTCGCCGGTAAAGGAGGAAGGCGACCTGAAAAGAGTGCAGAGCCCGTCGTCGAAAACGCCGTCTTTATCGAAAAAGCTGCCGTAATACGCCTTTCCGCGCACAGGCGCCGAAAAAGCCGCCGGGCTGACCGGCGCGAACACGCGCGAAGCGACGCCGAATGCGTCTTCCCCGCTTATCCTTATCATCGCCACCCCGCCTTTTCCGCGCGGTGTGGAGACGGCGGCAACGGTACTCATATATGCTTTGCTCCTTTCAGAACGTAGTAATACATATTACATTATAACTTTTTTTCTATTAATTTCAATTATTTTTCAAAAATGGTATATATTTTTTTGGAAGTTTGTGATATAATACGATTTGTGAAAATATGTCATACCGCATCAGGAGAATAAAGAATGTCAATATTCACGAAGCTTTTCGGCACCTACAGCGAAAAACAAATAAAAAAGATCGAACCGATCGTTGATAGAATCGAATCCCTGGACGCCGAATATCAGGCGATGACCGACGAACAGCTGCGCGCCAAGACCGACGAGTTCAAAAAAAGGCTTTCGAACGGCGAAACGCTCGACGATATACTTCCGGAAGCTTTCGCCGCCGTGCGCGAGACTTCAAGCCGGGTCCTCGGCAAAAAGCATTACCGCGTACAGCTTATCGGCGGCGTGGTGATCCACCAGGGACGTATAGCCGAAATGAAGACCGGCGAAGGTAAAACGCTTATGGCTACCCTCCCGGCGTACCTAAACGCGCTCACGGGGAACGGCGTACATATCGTCACCGTGAACGATTACCTCGCAAAGCGAGACAGCGAATGGAACGGCAACATCTTCCGTTTCCTCGGGCTTTCGGTAGGTCTTGTGCTTCAGGGGCTCAGCACCGAGGAAAGAAAAAAAGCCTACGTCGCGGATATCACCTACGGCACGAACAACGAGTTCGGATTCGACTACCTGCGCGACAACATGGTGGTCTATAAAGAAAACATAGTCCAGCGCGGACACGCATTCGCGATCGTCGACGAGGTGGACTCCATCCTTATCGACGAAGCGAGGACGCCGCTTATCATTTCCGGCGCCGGCGGCGAATCGAGCGAGATGTACAAAAAAGCCGACGAGTTCGTCAAAAGGCTGAAATGCCACCGCATCAAGGAATTCGACGCCAAATCGAGCGACGAGGATATCGCGGAGGATTACATCGTCGACGAAAAGGCGAGAAGCTGTATGTTCACCTCCAAAGGTCTTGAAAAAGCCGAAAAGCATTTCGGCGTCGAGAACATCGGCGACGCCGAAAATACCGAGCTTATGCATTACCTCAACAACGCGATCCGCGCGCGCGGTGTAATGCAGCGCGACATAGATTACGTCGTCAGCAACGGCAAAGTGGTCATCGTCGACGCCTTCACCGGCCGTATCATGCCGAGCAGAAGGTATTCCAACGGGCTTCATCAGGCGATCGAGGCGAAAGAGGGAGTCGACGTCCAGAACGAAAACCGCACGATGGCGACGATCACCTTCCAGAATTACTTCAGGATGTATAAAAAGCTCTCCGGCATGACCGGTACGGCGCTTACCGAGGAGGACGAATTCCGCGAGATATACTCGCTCGACGTCATAGAGATCCCGACGAACAAGCCGATGATAAGGGTCGACCGCAACGACGCCGTATATAAAACGCTTTCGGGAAAATACGACGCGATCATCCGCCAGATCGAGGAATGCCGCGCCAAAGGCCAGCCGGTGCTGGTCGGTACCGTCTCGGTCGAAAAGAGCGAACAGCTTTCGAAAATGCTTAAAGCGCACGACATCCCGCACAACGTGCTGAACGCAAAATACCACGAAAAAGAAGCCGAGATCATCGCCCAGGCAGGCAAGCTCGGAGCAGTCACGATCTCGACCAACATGGCGGGACGCGGTACCGACATCATGCTCGGCGGCAACGCCGAATTCCTCGCGAAAGCCCAGCTTCGCAAAGAAGGTTACGACGATTATATGCTTTACGAAGCGAGCAACTACGGCGCGACCGACGACGGGGAGATACTCGCCGCGAGGAAGCATTTCAACGAGCTTAAAGACGAATTCCAGAAAGAGATCGACGTCGAAGCGGAAGAGGTCCGCAAGGCGGGCGGCCTATTCATACTGGGCACCGAGCGCCACGAGAGCCGCCGTATCGACAACCAGCTGCGCGGCCGTTCCGGCAGGCAGGGCGATCCCGGCGAGAGCAGGTTCTACCTCTCGATGCAGGACGACCTTATGCGGCTGTTCGGCGCCGACAGGATCTTAGGAATAGTCGAAGCGCTCAAAATGCCGGAAGACCAGCCTATCGACGCTTCGATACTTTCGAACTCCATCGAAAGCGCGCAGAAGCGCATCGAGGGAATGAACTTCGAACGCAGGAAAAACGTGCTTCGCTACGACGACGTTATAAACCGCCAGCGCGAGCTGATCTATTCCGAACGCCGCGAGGTGCTTAACGGCGCCGACCTTTCGGAAAAGATAAAGGGAATGATAAAGAATTACGTCAGCGGATCCGTCGCCGCCTGCACGGCGTCCGACGTGCCCGACGAATGGCAGTTCGACGAGCTTCGCACCGTTTTCAACGGCATACTCTGCGGCGAGAACGATTTCCGCTACACTCGCGACGAGCTTTCGGCGCTCGATCCTTCGGATATCACCGATATGCTTCTGGAACGCGCGGAGGAAAAATACAAACAGCAGGAAGAGACTTTCACTCCGGAGGTGTTCCGCGAAGTCGAAAGGTCGATACTGCTCCGCAACGTCGATACCCGCTGGATGGAGCATATCGACGCGATGGACGACCTTATCGACAGCGTGGGACTCAACGCCTACGCCCAGCGCGATCCCGTCGTTGAATACAAGATCCAGGGCAGCGCGATGTTCGACGAGATGATCGACGGCATCCGCGAAGGCACAGCGAGGATGATACTCACCGTCCGCAAGCGCGAGAAAGCGACCGAGCGCAAGCAGGTCATGAACGGCACGGCGGAGATAAAGGGCGACAGCAAGGAAAAGGTCAAGCCCACTCCGGTCAAGAAAGAAAAGAAGGCCAAACCGAACGACCCCTGCCCCTGCGGCAGCGGAAAGAAATATAAAAAATGCTGCGGATCGATAACCAGCCAGGCGAACGCGGCAAACGGCAAAAACGAGGATTGAACGAATGGGATTCGGCATCGCGATTTTCGGTTACGCCTGCCTGCTCCTTCAGGAGTTCGGCGGTGCGGCGATCGGCGCGCTCCTGCTCGCTTACGGGTTTTATCTCGCCTCGAGGGTGAACGTAAAATTCATGTACGCGGCGGTAACTGCGCTGTTCCTTTTCCCGCGCGGGATTTTCCTTTTGCTCGATACGGTTAGGGTCATAAACCTTGACAAACTTACCGAGATCAACACCGCGCTTTTCATACTGAATACCCTTGCGCTGATAACCATGTCGGTGTTCTGGATGAGCGCGGTCGCGGATATCGCGAAGGAAAACGGTTCCGAAAAACTGCGCCGCCGCGCCGAAAGGCAGCGCGTGATAACCGTTCTGTTCTTCGCGGCGGCTGCTGTGCTGCAGTTCGTGCTTCCCGGCGAAGGCGATGTCGCAAGCCGGATCATCGGTGCGCGTTACGTTCTCCAGTATGCGGTGCTTTTGTATAACATCGCGTTCCTTCACACCTGTTTCGTGCTTATAACGACCGAGAAGAACCATCGCGCCGAAATGCAGGAACTTGCGAAGGAACGCGCCGAAAAGATGCGCGAGCAGTACGAGGATTCAAAGGAGGGTTCCGGTAATGGGAAAAAGCGCCGCGGGCGCTGACAGATCCCGCCGCGACAGGTCGCTTGTCATTGCGGGAGCGATAATACTGTGCAACCCGGTGATCGGGATGGTCGACATCCTTCCCGACGCGATAGGCGCATTGCTGATCTTCGCCGGACTGACGCGTGCTTCTTATTCGAACGACAGGTTCGACCGGGCGCGGAAGCTCGCGCTCTGGATCGCGGTCGCGGAGGCGGTAAAGCATCTGTTCGCGATCCCCGTCCAAACGAGCGGAGTCTCCTCCAACGTGCTCGCGGCGGTGGCGTTCTCCGTAGTGGCGGAGGCTTTGCTGTTCATTCTGTTCTTTATGAATTATTTTGCCGGGCTCGACGAGGAATCGACGAAAAACGGATATACGGTCACTGTCGAAAAACTGCCGAGCGCCAGATTCACGGCGTTCGTTTTCACCGGGATACGCCTTGCCGCCAACCTTGCGCCGGAGCTTTTCGCCATCCCGGAAGTCGACCGCGAGGGACCCGACCTGTCGCTTCTGAGCTATGACAAGCTCACCGCTCTGCTTTCCGCAAAGCCGTTCGTCACTCTGTTCTGCATAGTCGGCGCTCTCGTCGCAGGGATATGGTTCGCTGTTAGAATGGCGGGAGTGACTAAAGCGTTCTTCCGCGAGGCGGGCGATTCGATAATCGAAAAATCCGAAAAAAGGTTTTATTCCGACCCCGAAAAAACGGCGCTCCGCCGCCTGAAATACTCTCTTTTCGCGGTGAACGCCGGGGTCTTTTTCGCACTCGATCTTTCGTTCGACGGCAAACCTTTGCTGCCGGCAAGCGCGCTTTACGCCCTGCTTTTCGCCGCGGCTTTCATACTGCCGCGCGGCGAAGGCGCAAAAGCGGCGAAGATCACGGCGGCGGTCGCTTTCGTCCTTTCTGCCGTGAACGCGGTATATTCCGCTAACTTCGTCGTACACGATCCGGTAGTGATCTTCGAGACCGGGATCAAGACGGCTGCGATAGCGGCGGCGCTTTCGGTCGCGGCTGCGGTCGCCGGGCTGCTTGCGCTTCGCTGCACGCTTTCGTCGCTTTGCGGTTACGCCGAAGAACACCAAACCGTCTACCGGCACAGCCTTATATGGTTTCTTTTCGCGCTTGCACTCGCTTTGTCGGCGGTCACGGAAACGCTTCCCTACCTTTCGGCTTATCTCAATTTCCCGCGGATCGCGGTCGCGGCGGCGTTTATATTCTGCGTCTGGCGCGAAAACACCTATCTGCTTGACAGCGAACGGAAACGCGTCTCGCTGATACCGGCGCCGAAAAACGGCGATCACGGACACGGAGATAATTAAGGATTAAGAATAATACAGAAAAAGCCGCGGCGATCACTGCCGCGGCTTGTTTTGTTCATTTGCTGATCCGTCAGCCTTGTATCCTTCAATCCCGAATACCGAAGACCTTTTTCGCGGTGCCGGAGTAGATCATTTTCTTTTCGGACTCCGAAAGGCCGCATTTTTCGATGCCGTCGAAGGCGTATTTCGTGAACCAGAGCGGATAATCGCTGCCGAACATGACGCGTTCGACGCCGTGCTTTTCGATAAGGCGGCAAAGCCCCTTTTCGTCCATTCCGAGAAGCGCCTCGCTCGTGTCGGTATAGACCGGTTTGCCGATAAGATATTTCTCCGCCTCGTCCCAAACGCTGTAACCGCACATGTGCGCCGCGATAATGACAAGCTCCGGCACGGCTTCCATCACGTTGAGGATGCGCCTCGGGTGTGAAAGATCGCTTTTCCGGTCGCCGACGTGGAAAAGGATCGGCAGTCCAAGCCTTGCGCAGACTTTATAGATCTCCACAGCGCGTTCGTCGTCGATGGCGAAGCCCTGGAAATCGGAGTGGAGTTTGATCCCCTTCGCTCCCATACTTTTTGCGCGGATAAGCTCCGCTTCGGCGGCTTCGACGCCCATATCCGGGTGGAAGGAAGCGAGAGGGATGAACCGCCGGTCTTCTTTTGCAAGGCCGGTAAGGTAATCGTTCCCGACTGCGGCGCGGTCTGCGCGGAGCGCGGCG
>JAGAAM010000074.1 GCA_017615235.1 Clostridia bacterium | reverse complement strand
CGGCGTCCCGAAGATTTTTTTATTGCGTTTTGAATCCGTTTATCATTTCTTTAAGAGCGTCGAGCGCGTCGCCGAGGCTGCCGATGCCGTCTATAAGCCCGCATTCCACCGCTTCACTGCCCGAAAGCACCGTGCCTATATCGGCGGTCATATCGTCTGTGGCGGTCATAAGCTTTACCAGCGTTTCCGGCGCCGCCTTTGAATTCCTCACGATGAAACCGACTATCCGGTCCTGCATCTTCGCGAGGTTCGCGAAAGTCTGCGGAACGCCGATGACCAGACCGTTCAGCCTTACCGGGTGGAGGGTCATCGTCGCGCTCGGCACGATAAAAGACTTTTTCGCCGAGACCGCGAGCGGAACGCCGATCGAGTGTCCTCCGCCGATGACGAGCGAGACCGTGGGCTTTTTCATCCCGGCGATCAGTTCCGCTATGGCGAGCCCCGCCTCGATGTCGCCGCCGACGGTGTTGACAAGTATCATCATCCCGTCGATAAGATCGTTTTCCTCGGTTTCGACTATCGCGGGGACGCAATGTTCGTATTTCGTCGATTTCGTCGGCGGCGAGGCGGCGAAATGCCCCTCGATCTGTCCGGCGATGAGTATCGTTTTTATACAGCAGTCTCCGCTTTTCGATATAACGCTCCCGTCGGGCGGCGATCCCGCCGGGACCGCGATCCCGCTTTCCGCAAGTTCTTCGTATTCGGGCGTCATAACGTTCCTCGCTTTGTTTTTTTACTTTTTTGTTTTTCCCGAAAACGCAAAAAACGATACGCCATAAAACGGTCTTTCCGTATATTTCCGTACCCGCGCGAACATAATAAGCCAAACGAGAATAAAGGCGGTACGATTTGGAAAAATACGGCAAAACGGCTTTAAAACGCGCGAACCGCGAGATATTGCGTTCGGCGAAGACCGAAAACGGCGGTCCGGAATGGATAAAAGACAACCTGTATCTTATAGACCGCGTTTATAAAAACGCGCTTCGCAACTCCGGCAGGGCGGGGATCCGTATGGCGGAGGCGATGGATAAATACTTCCGTGAGAAAGGTTTTAAAGCCGACGGCGAAAAGATCGCCGCCTTTCTTTCCGCCGGGAATGAGGATTATTCGCTTGCGGAGATCCGGTCGCTGACCGGCGCAGTCTGTGCGGCGGCGGTGATCGCGCTCGGAAATAACGTGAAAAATAACGCGCACGGAACGACCGGAGAGATCGTAAAAATGCTGTTCGCGCTCGATGACCTCGATACCGATACGATCGAATCGGCGCTTTGGGAAAGTGAAAAACTTTTAAAGCTTTACGAGCCGGGATACGAGGATTTCGACGCCGAAACGAAAGCGCAGTACCGCACGCTTGCGGCCGGATACGCGAAAAAGCGCGGGATAAGCGAAAACGAAGCGGTCAAAGAGCTTGCGCAAAAAGCTTTAAAGGGCGAACGGACGATAGGCGAAACGCTGTTCGATCCCGGCAAAAAGGGCGCGGTGATTTGGTTCATCACGGCGCTTCTGCAGTTCCTGCCGACGATGGCGGCGGCGTGTATATGGTGCGGTCCCGCGGCTTTGCTTTTCACTCTGCCGATAGCCGCGGCGGCGGTGTATTCGGCGGATTTTTCTGCGTCGTTCTTCGCGAAGTCGCGCAAAGCGCCGAGGATGGCCTGCAAAAGCGTGCCGGACGGTTCCGGAACGCTCGTGGCGGTGACGACCCTGCTTTTCGGCGGCGAGAGCGACAAAAAAGCGTTTGAGTCGCTCGAACGCTTCGCCTGCATGACCCCCGACGAAAACGTGTTTTTCTGTCTTCTCGTCGACCTTCCCGATTCCGAACGCAGATACAACGCCGCCGACGCCGGGATATGCGAGAAAGCCGAGGCGGAGATAACCCTCCTCAACCGCAAATACGGCGAGCGGTTCTGCCTTTTTCTGCGCGAACGCGAGTATAATCCGACCGAGGAGAGTTTCGGCGGCTTTGAACGCAAGCGCGGCGCGGTGTGCGAGCTTGTCGGGCACATAATGACCGGAAACAAAAGCTGTTATCTTCACGGCGGAGAGGGATTTATCCGCAATATAAAATACCTTCTTACACTCGATTCCGACACCGAGCTGACGCTCGGCAGCGTGAACGAGCTCGTCTCCGTCGCGCGGCATCCCGCCAACCGCCCGAAGGTAAAAAACGGCAAAGTCGTTTCCGGTTACGGAATAATCCAGCCGGCGATAAGGACCGGGCTTTCGAGCGCTTACGCGACGGGGTTTTCGAGGATGACGTCCGGCGATATAGGCAGCGAGCGTTACGCCTCCGCATCCTTCCGCCGCGGTCAGGATCTTTTCGGCTCCGGGAGCTTTTGCGGCAAAGGACTGATCGACGTCGGGCTTTTTTACGGTCTCGTCTGCGGTCAACTGCCGGACGGAAAGATTTTGAGCCACGATACGATCGAAGGCGGCATACTGCGCACGCTTTATCTTTCCGACGTTTCGCTTACCGACTCCACGCCTTCCAATCCGGTATCCTATTACCGCCGCCAGCACCGCTGGATGCGCGGCGATTTCCAGAACCTTCGCTTTTTGTTTTCGAAAAAAATATCCGCGCTTCCGAAAGCGAGGATCGCGCTGTCCGCGCTCCGCCACGTCTGTCCGCTTTTCGCCGTCGCCGGGCTCGCCGCCTGCCTGAAAGGCGGCCCTTACGGCGTCTGCGCCTTTCTTTTCGCCTATTCCTATATCCTCGTTCCTTCAACGCTTTACGCGTTAAGATATATCCTTCGAGGCTCGCCTTTTGCCGCGATACGCTATTTTTCCCACACCTTAACGGTGCTCGCACAGATAACAAGGCGCGCGTTTTACGATATCGTATCCTCCGCACGCCAGGCGTTTCTGGCGCTGAACGCCGCTTTGCTTGCGCTCATACGCAGCCTTAACGGGCGGAAAACGCTTCAATGGACGACGGCGGCACAGGCGGAAAAACTCGCCTCCGGGCTTGGAAAATACGTGCTCGACGGCGCCTATTCGCTGCTTTTCGGGCTGGCTCTGCTCATCTTCGCGCCGCTTCCTTTTGCGCGGCTGTCCGGGCTTATATTTTTCGTTTATCCGCTCGTGTCGGTGGTGTTATCGCTGCCTTTGAACGGAGGGTCTTTGTATTTTCCGTCCTTATCGGCGGCTAAAAAGGATGTTTTCCGGGCGCACGCGCGCGATATGTGGCGATTTTATTCGGATAACGTGTCGGAACGCACCGGATGGCTGCCTCCCGACAATATCCAGCTTTCGCCGGTCGCCTCGACGGCGATGCGTACTTCGCCGACGAACATCGGGTTCTACCTCGTTTCCGCTATGGCGGCGAACGATTTCGGGTTCATAACCGAAAAGGAGCTTTACGAAAGGCTTTACAACACCCTTTCCGCTGTCGAAACGCTTCAAAAATATCGCGGCAACCTTTTTAACTGGTACGGACTGCCGGAACTTGAGCCGATCGGCGGAAGGTTCGTTTCCTCGGTGGACAGCGGTAATTTCACGGCGATGCTCTCGGCGCTGCTGTACGGACTTTACGAGCGCGACCCCGGCGAGAAGCGCGACGTCCTTATAAAAAAGTGCCTTAAACTGATAGGGTCTACCGATCTTGGATGTTTTTACGATAAAAAGCGCGGGCTTTTCCGCATCGGATGCGGCGAAAACGGCGATACCGACGGGATCGGGCGGTACGATATGCTTATGAGCGAGATGCGGCTGACCTCCTATTACGCCGTTGCGACCGGCGCCGTGCCGAAAAAGCACTGGCAGTCGCTTTCGCGCTCGACGACGGCGAGGCGCGGTTTTATCGGGATGTTAAGCTGGTCCGGCACCGCGTTCGAATACCTTATGCCCCAGCTTTTTCTTCCGCTTTACCGCGATTCGTTCATCTTCGAAAGCGTCGCCTTCGCTGTAAGCGTTCAACGCTCCGGCCGCCGGATATGGGGCATAAGCGAAAGCGCCTTTTACGGTTTCGACAGCGAGATGCAGTACAGATATAAGGCGCACGGCGTGAGCGCGCTCGCGTTGAGGCGCGTCGGGAACGACGAGGAGGTCGTTTCGCCTTATTCGTCATATCTCGCCGCCTGCGTCTGCCCGAACGAGGCGCTTAAAAATCTCGACCGGCTTTGCAAAAAAGGGATGTACGGCAAATACGGGATGTACGAGGCGCTCGACCTTAACGGCGGCAACTGCCTTGCGGTGAAAAGCTATATGGCGCACCACGTCGGGATGAGCATTGTTGCCTGCGCGAATATCTGTAAGAACGGCATTTTCGTAAAACGCTTCACGGCGGACGGAAGGATCGCTTCGGTGCGGGAAATACTGACGGAGCCGGTGCCGCAGTCGCCGCATATCTTCAAGCCCGTCGGGAACGGTCTGCCTTCTTACGGAAAGCGCGCGCCGCAGCGAAGCGATACCGGCGGCGAGCCGGATCTGTGTTCACCGCGCACGGTGCTTTTATCGCGCGGGAGCTTTGCTTTCGAGGTTTCCGACGACGGCACGGCGGAGCTTAAAAGCGGCGAAACGCTCATCGCCCGCGGCGAAGGACCGGCGGGGTCGCCTTTCACCTCGCTGGCAGTGGCGTTTTTGCGGAACGGAAACGCCTTTTTCTGCGCGAAAGGCGTAAGCGGCGGAAAAGACGGAACGCGTTACCGTTTTGAAGCGACGAAGGATCACGCCGCATTCATCGCCGCCGGAGCCGACTTTTCCGGCAGGGTGAAATACGCTCTTTCGAAGAGCGGCGACTGCCTTGTGATCGAGACCCGCGCCGAGGCGGCAAAGAAATACGACGTCGCGCTCTGCTTCGAGCCGGTGCTCGACACGCCGCAGAACTTTTATTCTCACGTCGCTTTTTCGCGGCTGTTCGTCGAAAGCGAATACGATGCGGAGCAGAATATAATCTATTTCCACCGGCGCAGCCGCGAGGACGGAAGCCATATCTTTACCTGTGCAGTCGCGCCGAGAGATAAAAAAGCGCGTTTAAGGTTCACGACGGGCGCGAACGGAACGGCGGTCTCGCCGGAGATAAGGGCAGGCGACGTCGCGGATATAAAGACCGACGGTTATGCCGGCGCCTGCGTAACGCCTTTATGCCTTGCGAAAATATGCGGCGCCGAAGCCGGGCATACCGCTTTCCTCGTCGCCGGAGGAGCGACGAAAAACGAATGCGCATCGGCGATCCGCGCGGCGCGCTGCGACCTCCGGTACCTTGAAAGCCGAGCCGACGCTCTGACGGAAGCGATACTGACAAGCCTGCGGTACGGCGGAAAAGGCGGAAAGACAGTCGATAAATTCACGTCAAAAGGGCGCGATCTGCTTTGGAGCAGGGGCATATCCGGCGATCTGCCGGTCGTCCTTTGCAAAGCGAACAAACCCGACGAGGAGAAGGCGTTCGCCGTCGCGAAAGCCTTCCTCGCGCTCGCACGGGGCGGAAAACGCTTCGAACTCGTCTTCCTTACCGACGACGGCGACCTTTATCACCGCCCGGCGGAGACCGCGCTCGTCAAAGGGATAACCCGCGCCGGAGCCGGCGGTTTTATCGGCGCAAAAGGCGGGATCTTTATCCTGCGTTCCGAAAACGGAAGCGAAGCCGAAGAACTGTTGAAAACTGTCGCCTGCGCCTGTTTTGATATTGGTTCTTCGCCCGAAAGACCGCGCATCGAGCCGCGTGAAAACGCGGTGACGGAGCCGGAAAACGGAGTTTTCTTTGAAGAAGGCGGCGCGCTGTTCCGCACGGCGAACGGATATTTCGACGAAAAAGGTTACGCCGTCGACAAGCGAAAACCGCTTTACGCGCCGTATTCTTACGTGCTTGCAGGGAGGCGGTTCGGCTCCGTCGTCACTCAGGACGACCTCGGGCTGACGTTCTTCGACAACTCACACGAAAGGCGGTTGTGCGCCTTTACGGGCGACGCTTACAGCGGCAAAAATGGCGAGCGGCTTTTGCTTTACGCCGGAGGGAAGGCGTACGACGTCTGCGCAGTGTCGAATTCCGTTCGCTTCGGCGAAGGGCACGCCGTCTATCGCGGCAGCGTTTGCGGGATCGGATTCGAGCTTTGCGTTTTCGTCTGCGAGAAATATCCGCTGAAGCTTTTAAGGCTTAAGACCGACGGCGAAGTCAAAACCGTTTTGGAGGCGGCGCCGGTCATGGGGAACGGCGTTCTGCCTTCCGCGGGGATCGAAAAGAAAGAGTTGCCGCACGGAAGAAACCGCGGCGTGATCTTTAAAAACCCGGTCGGGACTTTCGCCGAAGGGTACGGCTTTATAGGCGTCTGCGGCGGCACCGCCGACGTCTTGCGATGCCGCGCAGAAGCGACCGGCGAAGATACGTTATTCTTTATCGGCGCCTGCGGGAGCGAAAACGGCGCGGAAAGAGTCGCTTCGCTGCCCGACGCCCGCTTTTTCGAGGCCGAAAAAGAAAAAGCCGCGGCTTTCGCGGAGTCGTTTTCGCAAAGGTTTTCCTTTTATACGAACGACGCGGCGCGCGACGTTTTGCTCCACGTATTTGTCCCTTACCAGATCGCGGCTTCGCGCTTCTTCGCGCGCGGGTCGTTTTATCAGACCGGCGGCGCTTACGGATTCCGCGATCAGCTTCAGGACTGCCTGGCTCTGGTATACTTCCTGCCCGACGAGGTGAGGACTCATATCCTGCGCTGCTGCGCTCACCAGTACGAAGACGGAAGCGTTATGCACTGGTGGCACACGGTCAACGAGCGCGGACTGAACCGCGGAGTGAAAAGCGGCTGTTCCGACGATCTGCTTTATCTGCCGTTCTGCGTTTCGGAGTATATCGAAAGGACCGGCGACGGAGGTATACTTGATTTCGAGGTCGGCTATCTCTCCTCGCCGCCTTTGAAAAACGGCGAAAGGGAACGTTACGAGCTTGCGGAGAAGGCGAAAAACCGTGAAAGCGTTTACCGCCATTGCCTTCGCACTTTCGCGCGTGCGCGGAGCCGGACCGGAGCGAAGGGGCTTTTGCTCACCGGGAGCTGCGACTGGAACGACGCGTTTTCGCTTATCGGCGAAAACGGCGGCGAAAGCGTTTTCACCACGCTTTTATACGTTCACACGGCGGAAAGGTTCGCGCGCGTCTGCGACTTGCGCGGAGACTGCAAGAGCGCCTCGGTATTGCGTTCCGACGCGGAAAGGTTCCGCAAAGCTTTAGAAGACAAAGCCTTTTACGGCGACAGATACGCCCGCGCTTTCACGGCGGACGGCACGCCTTTGGGCGTCGAAGGCTCGGGCGAGTGCGAGACCGATATACTCTCCCAGGCGTGGGCGGCGATCGCCGGGCTTGACGGCAAAAGGGTGAAAAAAGCGCTTTCGACGGCGTTTGTCCGGCTTTACGACCGGAAAAACCGCATTTTCAAACTGTTCGATCCGCCTTTCGTGAACGGAAGGATCAAGGCGGGATATATAAGGGGTTACGCCGCCGGACTGCGGGAAAACGGCGGTCAGTACAGCCACGCCGCGATCTGGGGCGCTGTCGGGATGATAAAAGCCGGGATGGCCGAAGAGGCGAAAGCGGTCCTGTCCTGCACCGATCCTTCAAAACGCTGTATCACGCCGGAGGAGGCGAAAAGATACGCGACCGAGCCTTACGTTCTCGCCGCGGATATCTATGCCGGGGACCGCGCCGGGCGCGGCGGCTGGAGCTGGTACACCGGGGCTGCGGCGTGGTTTTACAAGGCGCATCTTGAATACCTTTTCGGGATCGACCTCAAAGACGGCTTGAACGTTATCGACGTCCGGCCGAAAACGGCTTTCAAAGCCGTGATAACGCGTGAAAACGGCGTTCTTACCGTCGAAGCCGACGTGCGGTTTGAATATCCGTCTCTCGACGGCGAAAGGAAAGCTCTACCGATAAAAATACCCGAAGGGGATCATACCCTTCGGGTGCCGTTGGAGAAATGATATTATTCAGCCGTTGCGGCGCAGTAAGCCGTGGAAAAGGCGATCTGCAGGTTGAAACCGCCGGTATAGGCGTCGACGTCGATCACCTCGCCCGCGAAATGCAGTCCCTTGACGAGCTTCGACTCCATCGTCTTCGGGTCGATCTCCTTCACGGAGACGCCGCCGGAGGTGACTATCGCCTCGTCTATAGGACGGGTGCCGGTTATCCGCACCGGCAGGCTTTTCAGCAGCGCTATTATCGTTATCCGTTCTTCTCTTGTGACCGAATTGAGCTTTTTCGCCGGGTCGATGCCGGTGGCTTTGATGAACGGAGCGATGAGCTTTTGCGGCAGCAGCGCCGAGAGCGAATTTTTGAGTTCGCGGTTCATCCCTTCCGAAAAATCGCGCAGGAGCCGCTTATCCAGCGTCTTTTCGTCAAGCGCGGGCTTGAGGTCGATATAAAGAACGCAGGGATAATTCTTCCCGATATACGCCGAAGCCGAAAGCACGACGGGACCGCTCACGCCGAAATGGGTGAAAAGCATCTCGCCCTGCTCCGAATAAAGCGTTTTGCCGCTTTCGGAAACGAAGGTGAGCCCGACGTTTTTCAGCGAAAGCCCCATACAGTCGCGGCAAAGCTGATCCGGCGAGACGAGCGGCACGAGCGAGGGGATTATCTCCGTGACGGTGTGCCCGGCGTTCCTCGCCAGCGCGTAACCGCTCCCGTCCGAACCGGTACGCGGATAGGAAGCGCCGCCTGCGGCGAGGATGACCTTCTTGGCTCCGTAAAAAACGTTTCCGCAGTAAACGCCGTTGACTTCGCCGTTTTCTGTCGAAATCCCCGTCGCTTTCCCGCGGATAAAGCGCGCTCCGGCGGCTTTCGCGGCGTTTATGAGCGCCTCCGTGACGTCGTGCGCTTTGTCGCTTTGCGGAAAAACGCGGTTCCCGCGCTCGACTTTGGTCTTCACGCCGAGCGACTCGAAAAACTCCACGGTGTCGGCGGGTGAAAAACGGCTTATCGCCGAGGTGAGGAACCGCGGGTTCTTCGGCACGTTCGCCAGGAATTCATCCCTGCCTCCGCACATATTGGTGATATTACAGCGCCCTTTGCCGGTTATGTCGAGCTTTTTCCCGCAGCGGTCGTTTTTTTCGATGACGGCGGTCTTCTTACCCGCTCGTGCCGAAACGGCCGCGGCAAAAAGCCCGGCGGCGCCGCCGCCGATTATAAGAACGTCATAATCCTTCGTCATAACACGCGTTCTCCGGCAGAATAGTTTAAAGGTTTTGAAGTCTTTCTTGCGATCTTGTTCCGAAAATCGTCCTGTTGCCAAGCCGTGCGGCTTCCGTATAGTGCTCCTTCGCCTCGTCGATGCACCCGCGGTGCTCGAGCGCGGAGGCGAGATAGAAATGCTCGTTTGCTTTTTCAAGGTTGGTCAGCGGAGGCATTTTCCCGGGGTCGAGCTGTGCGCGCGCCGACTTTTCCAGAGTATCGTATTCGCCGACCGCATACGCCCGCAGTCCGGAACGCAGTTCGCCGAGATAGACGGTTATCCTTCCGCCGGGTTTTTGCGATTCGACCTGCGCGAGTATAGCGTCGCCTCCGGCGACGTCGCCGGAACCGTAGCAAAGCTTTGCTTTAATGACCTCCAGAATGACGCGGTCGTTTTTTCTTTTCGCAAGCGCTTCCGCGTTCGCAAGCCATTCTTTCGCCTTTTCGTCGTCTCCGGCAAGGTGATAGGCGCTTGCGAGATAAGCGACGGAAAACAGCGACGGCTTTGCGTAGACGTACGAAGTATCGTTTGCGGCGTCGTGAAAAAGCTTTATGTATTTTTCGGGATCGCAGGCGGTCTGTATGTCGTAATAGACGCTGTCGGTAAATATCTTCAGCCCGGCTTTGTAAAAGCGGTTGCGCACGCTTATCGCGCCGAAACCGGCGATAATCACCGAGACGAAGAAAAACGACATCCCGTCTTTTCCGTTATAGGAATAAACCATCCCGGCGGCTATCGCGGCGATCCACAGAAGAACGAATACCGCCCCTTCGGCTATCACGAGCCGTAGGGCTTTTTTATCAAGATACATTATCAGAACTTTATCTTTTCTTCGATATACGCCTTGACTTCGGATATCGGCATACGGACCTGCTCCATCGTGTCGCGGTCGCGGACGGTGACGCAGTTGTCGGTCTCCGAATCGAAATCGTAGGTGATGCAGAACGGAGTGCCTATCTCGTCCTCGCGGCGGTAGCGTTTACCGATCGAGCCGGACTCGTCGAAATCGACGCAAAGCCCGTCGGAAAGCTCGTCGAATACCTTCATCGCGGAGTCGGAAAGCTTTTTGGAAAGCGGAAGGACGGCGGCTTTGAAGGGAGCGAGCGCGGGATGCAGGTGGAGCACCACGCGGACGTCGGGTTTGTCCTCGGTGCCCAAATTCTCTTCGTCGTATGCGTCGACGAGGAAGGCGAGCACGGAGCGTTCAACGCCCAGAGAAGGCTCGATGACGAACGGGATGTAACGCTCGTTCTTTTCCTGATCGAAATAGGTCAGGTCCGCGCCGGAAGTCTCGATATGCCTGGTAAGGTCGTAATTCGTCCTGTCGGCGATTCCCCAAAGCTCGCCCCATCCGAAGGGGAACATGAACTCGAAGTCGGTGGTCGCCTTGGAATAGAAGGAAAGCTCCTCCGGATCGTGGTCGCGCAGACGGAGGTTTTCTTCTTTCAAGCCGAGCGAGATCAGCCAGTCGCGGCAGAAGGAACGCCAGTATGCGAACCATTCGAGGT
>JAGAAM010000073.1 GCA_017615235.1 Clostridia bacterium | reverse complement strand
TCCTGCAGATACTCGACGAAGGCCGGCTCACCGATTCCTGCGGAACGCCGGTATCCTTTGCGGATTCGATCGTGATAGTGACTTCAAACAGCGTTTCGGGTGCGAACATCGGGTTCGGATCCTCGAAACGCGCGTCGGATCAGGCGCTGTCTTTCCTTCCGAAAGAACTTCTCGACCGGTTCGACGACGTGATCGAATTCTCGCCGCTTTCTTATGAAAACGTCTGCAGGATCGCCGATATCAAGCTGCAAAGCCTTGCCGAAAAGATGAAAAAACGCGGCGTCAAGCTCGCCTTCGATCCCGGCTTTTCGCATGAAGCGATAGGCGAAAACGCGGGCTCCGCACGCACGGCGAGCCGCGCCGCGCTTCGCAAAGCGGAGGACGCTTTGTCGCTCGCTTTGCTTGAAGGAAGGCTCAAAAGCGGCGACGAAGCCGTGATTTTCTGTGAAAAAGGCGATTGCCGACTGAAAATTACGCAAAAAGCGTATTGACAAACGACAAACAAGGGTGTATAATCAATGCCTGTAAAGCGTTTTGCTTTACAGACTCTTTTTAAAAACGACGAAAGGGGTGCCGGTCATGCGGTCGGAAGACAGGGCGTATATCTGCCGCCTTCTCGATATCTACGGCGGAGCGCTGTCCGAACGGCATCGCGATCTTGCGGATCTTTATTATAACGAGGACCTCTCGCTCTCCGAGATAAGCGAGAATTGCGGCATCACCCGCCAGGGCGTACGCGATTCCGTCAAAAAGGCGGTCGAGGACCTCTATTCGCTCGAAGCTTCGCTCGGATTCGCCGCAAAGTCCGAACGCATCCAGGAACTCGCCGCGCTTATCTCCGCAAGCGGGGATATCGCGGAAGCCCATCTTCTCGCAGAAAAGATCACGGGGGAAATTTAATGGCGATGTTTCAAAGCCTCGTCGACAAAATGTCGCAGGCGTTTTCCAAGTTCCGCAATAAAGGAAAACTCACCGAAGCCGACGTAAAGGCCGGAATGCGCGAGATCAAACTCGCTCTGCTCGAAGCCGACGTCAACTTCAAGGTGGTAAAAGAATTCGTCAACCGCGTTTCGGAACGCGCGGTCGGCAACGAAGTGCTCGAAAGCCTTCTTCCCGCACAGCAGATCGTCAAGATCGTCAACGAAGAACTTATCGAACTGATGGGCGGCACCAATCAAAAAGTCAATTTCGCGCCAAAACCGCCCACGGTCATACTGATGTGCGGTCTTCAGGGCTCCGGTAAGACGACCCATTCCGCAAAACTCGCGCGGATGTTCCGCAAGCAGGGAAGGAACCCCCTTCTCGTCGCCTGCGATATCTACCGCCCCGCGGCTATCAAACAGCTGCAGGTGGTCGGCGAACAGGTCGGCGTCCCGGTATTCGAGCGCGGCACCGAAGATCCCGTCGAGACTTCGAAACTCGCGGTCAAACACGCGATCAAATACGGCCACGACGTCGTGATCCTCGATACCGCCGGCAGGCTCCATATCGACGAGGAGCTTATGGACGAGCTCCGCAGGATCAAAGAAGCCGTCGAACCGGCGGAGATACTGCTCGTCGTCGACGCGATGACCGGTCAGGACGCAGTAAACGTCGCCGAAAGTTTCAATAACCTTCTCGATATCACCGGCGTTATCCTTACCAAGATGGACGGCGACACCCGCGGCGGCGCCGCGCTTTCGGTCAAGTATATCACCGGCAAACCGATCAAATTCATCGGTACCGGCGAAAAACTCGATTGCCTGGAGCCTTTCCATCCCGACAGGATGGCGTCACGCATACTCGGCATGGGCGACGTGCTGACGCTCATCGAAAAAGCGGAACAGCAGATAGACGAGAAAAAGGCGGCGGAGATGGAACGCAAGTTCCGCGAACAAAGCTTCACGCTCTCGGATTTTCTCGATCAGCTCGCAGCCATAAAAGACATGGGCTCCGTCGAATCGCTGCTCGGCATGATGCCGGGCGTGAAGCCTTCCCAGCTCAACGACGCCCAGATCGACGAAAAGGCGCTTTCCCGCACGGAGGCGATCATACTGTCTATGACGCCTTACGAGAGGGACCATCCGGACGTACTGAATTCCTCGCGCAAGCGCAGGATCGCCGCCGGCAGCGGCACGAAGGTGGAGGATATCAACCGCCTCCTCAAGCAGTACGAACAGACCCGCAAGCTTATGAAGCAGTTCAGCGGCAAAAAAGGTAAAAAAGGCAAATTCAAATTGCCCTTTTAAAAGATAAATAGCCATAAAAATAAAAAAATCTATTTAACGGAGGAACAAAAAATGGCAGTAAAAATGAGGCTCAGGAGAATGGGCGCAAAGAAGGCGCCTTGCTACAGGATCATCGTGGCGGATTCCCGCTCTCCCCGTGACGGCAGGTTCATCGACGAGATCGGATTCTACAATCCGATGACCGATCCCGCAACCATCACGGTCGATCCCGAAAAGGCAAAGAAGTGGATCTCCAACGGCGCTCAGCCCACCGAGACCGTAAGGTCGCTGCTTAAAAAGAGCGGAGTGTTGGACTAAATGAAACAAATACTCCTTGACATCACCAAAGCCCTTGTCGAGGAACCCGATGCCGTCACCGTTACCGAAAAGGTCAGCGGCGACACGATCGTACTTGAACTTTCCGTTGCAAAGCACGATATGGGCAGAGTAATCGGCAAGGAAGGCAAGATCGCCAAAAGCATCCGCACGGTCATGCGCGCCGCCGGTGCAAAGGACAACAAGCGCGTAATAGTTGACATCATTTGATGAAAAAACGTTTTTTGGAAGCCGGAAGGCTGAACTCGCCGCGCGGCTTGAAAGGCGAACTCCGCTTCGATTGCTGGT
>JAGAAM010000072.1 GCA_017615235.1 Clostridia bacterium | reverse complement strand
CTTCTCGTCGCCGCGGCGGTGTCGTTCACCGCCTCGCTCGTTTCGGGAGGGAGTTTCGCCGACCCGGTGATCATCCTCGTGATCGTGCTCGTCAACGCTTTTATCGCCGCGGTGCAGGAAAGCCGCGCCGAGCACGCGCTCGAAGCTTTGAAAAAGCTTTCCTCACCGGAAATAACCGTCCTGCGCGACGGAAGGCCGGTCAGAGTCCGCGGCACGGAGATAGTAAAAGGCGACGTTTTTCTGCTTGAAAAAGGCGATATAGTTCCCTGTGACGCGCTTTTGCTGTCCTCGACGGAACTGACCGTCGACGAATCGGCGCTGACCGGAGAATCCGACGGCGTTCTTAAAAACGCGAAAGCGATCCCGCCCGAGGGCGCGGCTTTGAACGACGTGCCGAACGCGGTATTCACCTCGAGTTCGGTCGTCTCCGGCAGGGGAACGGCGGTCGCCGTCAGGACCGGGACCGACACCTGCGTCGGCGAGATCGCCGGG
Organism: Clostridia bacterium; assembly: GCA_017615235.1. The sequence continues at coordinate 3,266 of JAGAAM010000072.1, read as the reverse complement.
ATGATCGCCGGAAGCGAAGAACAGACTCCGCTCCAGAAACGACTTGCGAAGCTTAGCGCGCTGCTCGGCAACCTCACGATCGGTATCTGCGCCGCGATCTTCGGTCTTTCGATGCTCCGCGGGATGAACGCCGGCGAGATGCTTTTGACTTCCGTCAGCCTTTCGGTCGCGGCGATCCCTGAAGGGCTCCCTGCGATAGTGACCGTCGTGCTTTCCGCCGGAGTGCAGACGCTTGCCGGTAAACGCGCGATCGTGAAAAAGCTCACCGCCGTCGAAACGCTCGGCTGCACCGGGGTCATCTGCACCGACAAGACCGGAACGCTGACCTGCAACAAAATGACGTGACCGAGTTCCGCGGCGATAAAGAAAAGTCCGCCCTCTGCTCCGCGCTCTGCAATAACGGCTCCTCTCCGACCGAGCTCGCGCTCGACGCCTTCGCCGGAAACTCGGAAAAACTGCGGACTTTATATCCAAGGATAAAAGAGATCCCCTTCGATTCCGATAAAAAATACATGGTCACCGCGCACAGGAACGGCGAAGGCTTTCTCGTGCTGATGAAGGGCGCTCCCGACGTCGTGAAACGGTTCTGCGCCGACTTCCCGGAAAGCGCGGTATCGCAGACCGCCTCGATGGCTTCCCGCGCTTTGCGCGTGCTCTGCCTGGCGGGGTATGAAACTAAAAAACTCCCTCACGATCTTACTTCACAAAAATATACTTTTTACGGACTTTGCGGCATATCCGATCCGCCGAGGCCGGAGGCTGCGGAGGCGGTGAAGACCTGCAGGAAAGCCGGGATCCGCACCGTGATGCTGACCGGCGACCATCCCGCAACCGCGCTTGCTGTCGCGACCGAACTGGGCATCTCGCCTCCCGGTGGAAGAGTCTGCACCGGGAGCGAGATATCCGCCATGGACGAGAGGGAATTCCGCCGCGCCGTTAAGGAGTGCAGCGTCTTCGCGCGGGTAGCTCCGGCGCATAAACTGCGCGTCGTCACGGCGCTGAAAGCGCTCGGGAACGTCGTCGCCATGACCGGCGACGGGGTAAACGACGCCCCGGCTTTGAAAAAGGCGGACATCGGCTGCGCGATGGGGATAAGCGGCACCGAAGTCGCGAAGGAATCCGCCGATATGGTGCTTACCGACGATAATTTCGCCACGGTGGTCTCCGCCGTCCGGGAGGGCAGGGGCATTTACGAGAACATCCGCCGCGCCGTGCATTTCCTGCTGTCCTGCAATATCGGCGAACTGCTGACCGTATTCTTTTCGATACTTCTTAACTTTCCGTCGCCGCTTTCGGCGATCCAGCTTCTCTGGGTGAACCTCACCACCGATTCGCTCCCGGCGATCGCGCTCGGACTGGAAAAAACGCCCGACAGCGTGATGGAGCGTCCTCCGGTCAAACCCGGAACTCCGCTGTTCCCGGCGGCAAGGACGTTAAGAGTTATACTCGAAGGCGCCCTCATCGGCGGGCTGGCGATCTCGGCGTTTATGATCGGGAGCGGGAAGAGCTTCGCTGCCGGACGCACGATGTGCTTCCTTGTGCTTTCTATGTCCCAGTTGTTCCATTCTTTCAATATGCGGAGCGAAAAAAGCGTTTTCTCGCGCGACGTAAAGCGCAATCCCTTCGTCTGGCTGTCCTTTTTCGTCTGCCTGGCGATGCAGCTTTTGGTGCTGCTCATCCCCGCGCTTTCGTCGATGTTCGGCGTCGTTCCGCTCGATCCATTCGAATGGATCATCTCCTTCGCGCTGTCTGCGGCTCCGCTCGCGGCGGGCGAAATTTACAAATTGTTCAAAAAACGGTAACAACTCGGTAATATATCAAGATTAATATTTTCTAAGTAATAACGTGAAAATACCCGTCACGGAGGACTGAAAATGGACAGGAGCATCGCCTTTCCCGGCGAGGAAAGAACGCTTGCGGATAACGCAAATATAAGGATACTCGGCCGCCATACCGTCGTCGAAGACTGCCTTGCTTTCGACTGGTCGGCAAGCGGATTTGCCTTCAATTTCCACGGCACGGGGTTCGTTATTTCGCTCGGCGCTTATACCGGCGAAGTCCCGGCTTACGTCAAGATAAAGATCGACAGGAACCACCGCCAGAGGTTCGCCGTCGTGAACGGCAGCGAAAAGCTTATCATCGAAGGGCTTTCCGATTCCCGGCACCGCGTAGAGGTGCTTAAAGTCACGGAAGGGTTCCCGAAACTGCTTTTCAAAAGCATCGCCTTTTTCGGGAGCGATCCCGGATTCAACCTTCCGCCGCACAGACCGTCAAGGCGGATCGAATACATCGGCGATTCGATAACCTGCGGCTACGGCGTGCTCGGCAGAGCGACCGACCCCGGATTCGAGACCTGGCAGGAGGACTGCACCTATTCCTACGCCTACCTCACCTCCGAATCGCTCGGCGCGGAGGGAAGATATATCTGCATCTCCGGCAAAGGCATAGTCTGCAACTGCGAGGGCAACCGCGAGGACGTCAAGGCGGGAAGCTACTGCGAATACACCTCCGCTTCGGGCGGCGGGATATGCGACGACGGCTGGATACCCGGCGCGGTCGTGATAAACATCGGCACCAACGACGCCGGCGGTCCCGCGGGATCGGAGGAGTTTTCCGAAGCCGCCGCCGAACTTATCGCGAAAGTACGGAAAAGATACCCCGAAGCCTATATCGTCTGGCTTTACGGCATGATGAACAACAACTATATCAACGAGCTTCGCGAGGTAGTAAAAAAGGTCTCCGCGAACGACAAAAAGGTCTGCCTGCTCTATCTCGAGGCGATCAAGGCGTCCTCCAACGAGATCGGTGCCAACGGCCATCCGAACGTGCGCGCCTCGGTAAGGGCGGCGAACGCGCTTTCCAAAAAACTGACGTCTCTTACCGGATGGACGAAATCGCCGGTAGACGGCGAGGAGGAATAAAATGGACGGAAAAGAAAACAAAAAAAGCACGGCGGTCGCCGCCGCCGTAATAATAGCCGCCGCCGTCGTTCTCATCGCGGTTTATCTGGTCTTCGTGCTGGCAGGCGGAAGTTCTCCTTCTGATACCGAAAGCGGCTCGCTCGCTCCGGCGGAATCCTTTGAAGAAGAATCGAAAGAAGTCGAACCGCCTCCCGAACTTTCGGTCGACGGATCCGAAAAGCTCGGCGACGCGGAGATCGGCTCGCTCGTGCTGTTCGGCGAATACATCCAGCTTCCCGGAAGCAGCGAGGACGGCACGTCCACTCCCGTCGAATGGATCGTGCTCGACAAAAGCGAAGGCGAGGT
>JAGAAM010000071.1 GCA_017615235.1 Clostridia bacterium | reverse complement strand
TCGTGGCTGTCTTTTTTGTGCATGGATATAGTCACGAAAGCGTTCGGACCGAAAGCGGCGACTAAATTATCGGTCTTCGCTCTTGCGGTGAACGTACTTGTCTGCCTCGTATTCTTCGCGGTCAGCGCGATACCATCCGACGCCGACGATTATTCCGCTTTCAACCGGATCATCGGCGGAACGTGGTTCATCATACTCAGCAGTTCGATTGCCTTTATATCTTCTGCAGTCATAAACAACGTTTTGAACTGGACTGTCGGAAAGGCTTTTAAAAAGAACCCCGACGGCAAGCTCGCGTTCGTCACAAGGAGTTACGTTTCGACCTTTATCGGACAATTCTGCGACAATCTTATTTTCGCACTCCTCACCTTTACGGTATTCGCACCGGTATTCTGGGACGGTTTTTCCTGGACGGTGATACAGTGCGTGATGTGTTCGCTGTTCGGAGCGGTTTTCGAACTGCTGCTCGAAGTCGTCTTCTCGCCTTTCGGTTACTGGGTTTTAAAAATATGGAAGCGAGACGGAGTCGGCATAGATTATTTGAAGGAGGCTGCAAAATGAAGATAATAGTCACCGGATCGTCCGGAGGTAACGGCACGGCGGTCGCGAAGCGTTTTATCTCGCTCGGGCATACCGTATACGGGATAGATATTTTAAAGCAATCTTTTACAGACGATAATTATTTCCATTGTCAATGCGATATACGCAACCCCGAAGAATTGCCGGATATAGACGGCGTCGGGATCATTTTCAACAACGCGGGAACGCAGAACGGCGACGATATTGGCGTCAACCTTAAAGGAGCGATAAACGTCACCGAGAAATTTATCGCCGACAAAAGCGAATTGAGATCGGTGCTGTTCAACGCTTCCGCGTCCGCTGTCAGCGGTCAGGAATTCCCTGAATACTGCGCCTCAAAATCCGGTTTGATAGGATATATGAAAAACACCGCGATCCGTCTTGCGCCGTACGGCGTGACCTGCAACGCGATCTCGCTTGGAGGCGTTCTGACCTCGCTTAACGATCCCGTCGTCAACGACAAAGATTGCTGGGAACGAATAATGAAAGTCACTCCGTTCAAAAAATGGATGACGCCGGAAGAAGTCGCCGACTGGGTAGTCTTCCTTACGCTGACGAACAGATCGATGTCCGGCGAAAACCTTTTGATTGACAACGGAGAGAAAAACCTTAATCCGACTTTTGTCTGGCCGGAAAATGATCGGGGACGGTTGTTATGAAAATTACGTTTATCGGAACAAGCCACGGAATACCGGAGCGTGACAGGAAATGCTCCTCCGCGATAATACGGATCGGAGACCGGTCATATTTCGTCGATATGGGAACACAGTCGATAGAATGGCTGCGCGTGAATGACGTACCGGTCGAATCCGTCAAAGCGGTGTTTGTGACGCATATGCACGGCGATCACGTGAACGGTCTGCCTTCGTTCCTGGACCTTTGCAACTGGTTCTTCACCGGTGCCGAGCCGAAAATATTCATGCCCTCGAAAGAAGGCGCGGACGCGCTTGTGGGATGGGTGATCGCGCTCGAAAAACGCGCCTACCGCGGGATAGAAGTCAATACCGTAACGGAAGGCGTGATCTTCGACGACGGATTCTTGAAAGTGACGGCTTACCGTACTCAGCATTGCCGGAACTCGTTCGCTTATCTGCTCGAATCGGACGGAAAACGGGTGCTTTTCACCGGCGATCTGCAATCTCCCGCAGTGGATTTTCCGCTTAAAGCGCTTGAAAAACGTCTCGACGTACTTATCTGCGAGTCTGCTCATTTCGACCCGAATTGTTATACGGAACTGTTCAAGGATCACGACGTCGGAAGCGTGTATTTCAACCACATCCAGCCGAGAAGGATCCCGATACTCGAAGAGCTTACCGAAAGCCTGCGCGAGACCGTTCCGGCACAGATCGCGTACGACGGACTCGAGATCCACTTATAAAAAGAAAAAACGGCTTTTCACAACGAAAAACCGTTTTTTGTTTTATTTACCGGATCACTTGATACCGGCGGCGAGGCGGACGCATTCGTAGGCGCCGTCATAATAGCCCTGCGCTTTGAGAACGTCGATCCTGTCGCACATATGCGGAACGATATCTTTATCGTTTATAAGCCTTTCAAGCGTCTCACAGACGCCTTTGACGGTGGGAAATTCGTTGGTTGCGTCGCCGAATTCCCTGCCGTGGATCGCGCCGTAAACTTCGTGACCGCCGATGTGCTTCATGAACACCTTCGGGATCGGATAGAATACGAGTTCGCTCGGTTTTGTGACGAGAAGATCGCATACCGGGATAAGCAGGTTGGTCGAATAAACAGCGCGGAAAATATCGCTGTTGTAAATAAGGTTGATACCGCTGCTTTCGGAAAAGCGTTTTTCTTTTATATGCTCGCAAAGGCGGTCGTATTCGTCGCGGAAAAGGTTTAATTCCGCACCGCTCGTTTTGAGTTTTTCAGCCAACGACTCAAAAACTCCCGAATGGTCGCCGGTGTTGAGATAAAGCGCCGCTTTGCCGCTTTTGATATAAGGGATAAGGCTTTCGATCATCGCGGTGAACATCTTCCCTCCCGCCCCGGCTCCGCCTACGTTCATAAGGATGCGTACGGGACTCCCGGAAGCGAAACGCTCGCGGCGGAGGCGGTTGTCCTCCGCGAGATCGACGAGCATCTCGTGATCGGTATAACAACCTACGCATTTAAGGCTGTCCTCGGGCATTCCTTTGAGCGGATGCTTAGCGAAACCTTCAAGCGTTTTATAACCCATATAGGCGAACGGAGTCTGTACTGTGTGCAGAGCGCCTTCCGAAAGATGAAGTCCCATCGGCCAGTTGTCCGGGATCGCGTTCACGACGTGGGTCATACCGGCGTGAACAGCCGCCTGGGAGGGCCATGCGTGGGTAGCGATATAAGGTATATCTTTGTCGATATGGCGGAAGATCGGAACGAGCAGTTCGCTGTTCTTCTGGTCTTTCGCGTTATAGGTGAGTTTTTTGAATCCCTCGCTGTTGAGCGGTTCCCATACGAAATGATTGAAAAGACGGGATTTCTGGGATATCCTCGAAGCGAGCGAATACATATCGTTCTGCTTACGGATCATCTTCGATCCGGTGGCGTCAAAGGACGCGAGATCGAGCCAGTAAGGTTCGTAACCGAGCGCTCTTGCGCAGGAAGCCATAGCGATGGAAATGCGGTAATGCCCGAATCCCATCCTTATGTTGCCGACAATCAGCGGTTTTTCGCCGAAAGCGTGATTTACTTCGTCAAACACGATGTTTTTGACGTCCATAGCGCCTAAAGCGTCTATCGGTTTGAAAGCGATCTTATAATCTTTATCGCTGTCGTCGCCGTAGGTTTTGATATAATTCGCCTTGCTCTTTTCGGCTTGCTTTATCGTCTTCTTATCTATCTCGTTTCCGAAAATGACTTTTGTTCTGTCGGTCATATCAAAATACCCCCTTCGGTATCGTATCTGATGGTTTTTTCGTTGCCGTCAAGACGGTAATCAACGGTAATAACGTCCGCCCGCCGGGAATATGACGTGACTTCGGCGTTCCTGAACAGTCCAATCGCTTCGGACAGCAAAGCTTTTTTGTCGTCGCCGTACTGCGAGATATTGTCCGAAGTCATCATCACGCTTCCGAAAAGCGCGTTGAGCGTTATCAAAGCGCGGCGCTGTTCCGGCGTGAGCGAGATATTGTCGTCGCGCAGGAGGAAAACGTCGGGGTCGTTCCCGAAGTATCTTCCGTCAAGGAAGGAACGGTAAACCGTATTCTGCAAAGTGACTTTCGTGGATATCCTTTCGCGGTGCATAAAGCGCATATACCATATATCGTCGAATTTCAGCGAAACGTCGGGACCTACGCGAAGGTAATCAAACTTATTCGCCGCGTTTCCGAGCGTAGCTCCGCAGCCGAGTATCAGCTTGTCTTGAAGCACTTCGCGAAGAAATGCATATGCTTCCGAAGCGACCCGGCAGCGGGTCTTGCCTTCATATTCCGGAAGGCTCGCGGCGTACAGGAAATCGAGTTTAAAGAAGTCGAAACCCATATCCGAATAATGCGTAAGACAACGCCTTATATATTCGCGCGCTTCAGGATTGTCGAGGTCGAGTGCGTAAAAACCGCTCCAGTTAGATCCGCATTTTACGGGAAGTCCGTCGGGTCCTTTACGGAAAAGCTCCGGCTTTTCGCGGAACAGGCGGCTTTTTTCCTCCGCAACGAAAGGAGCGAGCCAGATCCCTGCGAGAAATCCTTTCATATGCGCGCTTTCGGCGATACCGGAAAGCCCGTTCGGGAACTTCGTCCCGTCGACTTCAAGCCAGTCGCCGACGAAAGTTTCGTAACCGTCGTCGATCTGGAAGAGGTTGAAACGCGAATCGAGCGCCTCGAGATCGCGCAGTAAGATCTCTTCGTTTATATCCTGATAATAATTGTACCAGGAAGTATACCCGAATATCTTACGGACGTCCTTTTTCGGGAAATAACTGTCGAACAGCGCGATGCCTTCCGCATAAGTGCCGGCGTAAATATAATCGCAGACGACGAATTCTTCGCCGGCGCCTAATTTAACGCCGGATATATCGCTTATCAGCGAAACGTCGCCGAGTTTACGGACCAGTTCGACGATAAGATAAGCGTTGTCGATATTCAGGCTTGCGACAAATCCGTTAACTCTTCCTTTCACGTAAAACAAGTCGTAGCCGTGAAGAATCCTTTTATCGTATTCATAAAACGTCGCGTCGCCGTAACGGTCGAAAGAATAACTGCGGACCAGCCTTTTCGGAAGCCGGTTCACGTTTCTTTCGCGCGCGTCGCCGTAGAACTCACGCGTTTCGGTCCAGGACTGGTATCCGTTAATAAAATACAGATCTCCCTTGGGATCCGGATCCGGGTCTTCGGAATTCGTGAAAAAATCGTGATCGTATTCGCGGTATTCCGAAAGCGTCAACGGTTTTATTGCGCGAACCTTCACCGTACGCCTTCCGTCAGTTTCGGCTACGATAAGCTCGATATCGTCGGAAGTAAGGCTGTCTTTAACAGACTTTTCGCCGTCGGGTGTGCTGTAAAGCAGTTCAAATCTGCAATTCATCGGATCACTCGGCGCTTTCTTCTTTTTCGGCGGGTCCGGAAGCTTCTTCGGGAACGGAGGTTTCGGCTTTCTTGCTGTCGTCAATGGTCTTCATGATCTTCTTTTCGTTATAGAATGAAAGTATCACTGCGCCGATAAGGCAGAAAACCACCGCGACTATCGCTACGAGTGTCATTCCGAACGGAGAAGCGGTAATATCGTTTTTGGTAACGTCCTGGGTGGCGCCGATGATGGCGAGCGAGGTGAAGACGAGCATCGCGATAGACTGGCCCCACTTCATCGCAAAAGTCCTTGCGGCGAAGAACATGCCTTCTTTATTCTCGCCGGTCTTGATACCGTCGGCTTCGGCGACGTCGGCGACTATCGACTGCGGGATGATGCCGAGAAGCGCCATCGGGAACGCCGCTATGATGCAGATCACAACGCCGAGGATGAAACCGACAAGGTTGAATCCGAACGAGCCGTCTTCAAGAACGGTAGAATATTCGCTTATCGGGAACAAACGGATAACGGCAGCGACGACGTATGCGAGTGAAAGGCCGCCAAAGCCGATGATCGTCATCTTTTTCTTGCCGTGCTTTTTAACAAGTCCGGAAACGAAGGGATAGAACACGGCGGAAAGTACGGTCATGCCGCCCATAAATACCATAGTATAAAACTCATTGAGTTCCATCGAGACTTTTACGAAGAAAGGCAGACCGGTCTGGAAAAGAGTAAGCCCGATCCAGTACATAATGTCGGAACCTGCGAATACGCGGAACTCTTTGTTTTTAAAAGTGGAAACAAGGGATTTGATAACGGGTGAATCGGACGGTTTCGTATCGACGAGTTCTTTTTCCTTAAGGAAGAACGTCGGAATGAGCATCGCGATGCAGGCGATGACCGCGAGCGCGATGAAACAGATACGGTAGCTCCAGCCGAAGCCGACGGCTCCGCGGAGCATTCCGGCGAACACGAAGGGAGTATAAGCGAGGAGAGTTCCCGCAAAGAACGTGAGCGAGATCG
>JAGAAM010000070.1 GCA_017615235.1 Clostridia bacterium | reverse complement strand
TCGGCATGACCGTGAAAGCTTTTATCGAGCGTGACACCGAATCCGCGAAAAAAATCGAACCGCTGGAGGAATGGATCGACGAGCTTTGCGACACCGCGAAGACCCGCCACATCGAAAGGCTCCAGGCGGGCGAATGCACGATAGTCCAGGGATTCGTCCTGAACGATCTTCTTACGAACTTTGAGCGGGTTTCCGACCATTGCTCGAATATCGCCGCAGCGATGATCGAACTTGAAGCCGACGAATTCGATACGCACAGGTACCTCGGTTCGGTCAAGCAGAAGCGCTCGGAGGATTTCGAGAGGTATTACAACGAATTCCGCAACGTTTACAATTTTGATTGATATAGCAGGATATGGCAGAAAAAAGCCGGCTTATGCCGAGTGTTCTTAAGGACACTCGGCAAATGATGCATTCCGCTTGCGCGGAATATGATGAGCGCATGCGCGCATGATGATCGGCTGACGCCGAATGATGAGCGCCTACGCGCACGGGCGGAATGCATTTCATCATTGCAACTGAAAGGAGCATCATCATTTTTGCCGTAAGGCAAAACATCATTATTATTGACGTTTGGCACACAAACGTCCTGCTTGCGCCGATCAGCGACAAAAACCGACTGAAATAAGGATGCTGTTCCTTACTCAGCCGGTTTTTATTAACTGTCCTTAAGAGTACCCCGTTTACGAGTCGGCTTTTTTCGTTATTCATTACAAGCAACGTATGTGATCTGCAAATCCCGGCGGGCGATATGTTTTGCAAAAATGCAAAACGCGATATAACGGCTATTGCCGTTGCGATATATCTCGCTTCGCTCGATGCGATATGATATTTGCCCTCGGAAAAATCACGTTCGCGTAAGCGAACATATCGCGTGACGAAGTCATATATCGCGCGCCGAAGGCGCATATCGCTTGCGCGTTTTGAATAAACGGGCAAATATCGCTGCCGACTGTCCTTTGGAACAGTCGGCTTTATTCGTCAAAACACCAGAAACCCGTTCCGGTCTCCGGATCGTATTTTTTCTTTATCACGCCGCCGGCGACGGGGCGCAATTCTATTTCGGCGGTATAAAGCACGGCGGCCGATTTCAAATGCCCCGCAGCGGTCTTATGCTCCGCCCCTTCTTTGTAGGCGAACATCGCGTGCGCGTGGTGGCAAAGCCTGCCGTTATCCGAAAAGATATTCCCGTTGATGCTGACGAGCTCCAGCATTCCGTCGACCGTCTCGGTCTCGAACGCCCCTTTTTCGGGGACGAAAGTCTGCAATTCGGCGCGGCTGCATCCGCCTATCCCCGAAAAGACGGCGGACTTTATACCCTCTTTTTCGCATACTTCAAGCAGTCCGGCTATGATCTCCTCGCCTTTGTCGATCCTGACGTAGCAAGTATCGTTAAATCTCCTATAGTCCATTTTTTGCCTCCGCATAGTTTATTGAAAGCGTTGATCCAATAGTTCGCCGATATTTCCCGAACGGATGACCGCAAAGCCGCCTTCGCGTTCCATCGCGTCAAGCTCCGCGTCGGAGTGGTTCCCGGTGTTCAGGAACACGCCGGGCACTCCGCAGGATGCGGCGATCGCCATATCGCTGTATCTGTCGTTGCCGACCATGACGCATTCCGAAGGATCGAGACCGTGACCGCACAAAAGCGCCCGCAGGAACGCCGGTTCCGGCTTCGCCATGCCGAAGTCGGAGGAGATATACATCGCGTCGAAAAGGCCGGCGAGCCCGGCTTTTTCGATCTCCGGCAGTGAAAAGACCCTTTGCGCGTTGGAAAGCAGATATATCTTCGCGCCGCGTGCGCGTAAAGCGGCAAGCGTTTCGCGCGTGCCGGGAAAGACGCTGAAATGCTTTATCGACAGTTCGCGGAACAGGTTCGCGACGGCGGCGGTCCAGACCGACTCGCTCACCCTGCCGGAAACGCAAAGTGACGCTTCGTGCTTTTCCGGCGCTTCGCGCAGTAAACGCAGGAATATCTTTTCAAGCTTCACGTCGGCGTACCGAACGCCGTATTTTTTGCAATTTGCGGCAAGCGCTTCCCTCACGAAAGCGTGATAGGCGGTTTTGAGCGTTTCGGGATCATAGTCCGCGCCGCAGCGGGAATAAAACTCCGCCAGAGTCGCCCAAAGACGGGGATCCTCCTCGTCGGTATAGATATTTATCAGCGTGCCGTACAGGTCGAAAATGTAATTCTTGTATGATCTCATACTTCAAAAAGCGGTCTCCGTTTTGATACTGAAGGTATTATACCACAAACCGCGATTCGTTTCAATCGTTTTGAGCGGTGTATATCTTTATATTTTTACTTATTTAACGCGAAATACCTTTGCTTTTTCGGCGTTTGTTTGCTATAATGGATAAGGACGCGGAAAGCGATAACGGCGGAGGATGGGATGAGATCGTATTTTGCCGGCGGATGTTTCTGGTGCATGACGCCGATATTCAAATTATACGGCGTTGACAAAGTTATCTGCGGCTATTCCGGCGGCGAAGAGGAAGACCCTTCTTACGAGGACGTCAGGTCGCAGAAGACCGGTCACCGCGAGACTGTGATGCTGGAGTACGACCCTTCCGTCGTTTCCTACGGCGAGCTGCTCGATATTTTTATCGCCAACGTCGATCCCTTCGACGGCGGAGGTCAGTTCATCGACCGCGGGCGGTCTTATACGCTTGCGATCTATTATACCGACGAAAACGAGCGCGCTCTCGCCGAAGAGCGTATCGCAAATCTCCGCGCCGAAAGCGGCAGAGATGTCTTTATTTCCGTCGAGCCGTTTTCAAGCTTTTACGAAGCGGAAGAATACCACCAGGATTATTATCTGAAAAATCCGGCGGAGTTCGATAAAGAGATCGAAACGTCCGGAAGGAAAAGGGCGAGATAAATCCCTCTGCGGGATTTGCGTTTTTCCCTTTCGGGAAGCGATATGCCCTTCGGGCGTAAAAAAACACGCGAGCAGCGCGAGCGTATATCGCAACGCGCGAAAGCGCGTTATATCGCGTTGCAAAGCAACATATCGCGTTTGCGCAAGCAAACATATCGCGCATAAACGCCGTAGACGTTCATAGCTCTAAACTTCATAGTTTATACAGCCATGATCCCGCTTGCGCGAAAACTGTGATTTTACAAAGGAAAAACAATGATAATACTTATCACCGGAGCGACGCACGCCGGAAAAACACTTCTGGCGCAGAGACTGCTTGAAAAATACAAATATCCCTATTTATCGATAGACCACCTGAAAATGGGGCTTATCCGCAGCGGGAACACCGCGCTTACGCCGGCGGACGACGGCGAGCTTACGGAATACCTCTGGCCGATAGTCCGCGAAATGATAAAGACGGCTGTCGAGAACAAACAGAACCTCATAGTCGAGGGGTGCTACGTCCCTTTCGGCTGGCGGAAGGATATCGGCGAAGAGTATTCCCGCGAAATAATTTTTATCTGCCTTGCGATGACCGACGCTTACATCGAAGCGCATTTCGACAAGATCGTCGGGCACGAATCGGATATCGAATCGAGGCTCTTCGACACGCACCTGACCGCCGACGGCTTGAAAGCCGACAACAGGCAGATGATAAACGGGTTCCGCGAAGCGGGAGAGGATATCGCGCTGATCGAAAAGGATTACGAACAAACGGCGGAAAAGCTGATTTCGTCCGTAAGCGAATCGGGCGATACGGATCCCGGACGGGCGTAAAAGCACAAAAACGGAGAACGAAATGAAACAGATACTCGAACTGTTCCTGACTTTTGCGAAGATCGGGCTGTTCACCTTCGGCGGAGGATACGCGATGATCCCGCTGATCGAGAGCACCTGCGTCGAAAAGAAGGGATGGATCACCCACGAGGAAATGATGAATATCACGGTGATCGCCGAATCGACTCCCGGCCCTATCGCGGTCAACTGCGCGACCTACGTCGGGCTGAAGAAAAAAGGGATCGCCGGGGCGATCGCGGCGACTTTCGGCGTGGCGCTGCCTTCGTTCCTCATAATACTGCTTATATCCTTCTTTATCGACCGGTTCCTGGAGATAAAATGGGTCGCAGGCGCTTTCAAGGGCATAAAGCTCGCCGTCGGGCTGCTTATCGTCGACGCGGCGGTAAAGATGATCCGAAAGGCCGAGAAAAAAGCCGTTCCTTTCGTTATCATCGTTTCGGCGTTCATCGCGCTGATGCTTATCGATATCTTCGCTTTGAATTTCTCGACGATAATACTTATGCTTATCGCCGCGGCCGTGGGATTTGCCGTATGGCTTATAAAGCGCGGAACGGATAAGGAGGCGAAGAAATGATTTTCTTAGAACTTCTTGCCGGTTTCCTTGAAATAGGAATGTTCTCCTTCGGCGGGGCTTACAGCGCGATCCCGCTCATGCGCGAAGTCGTGCTTGCCTACGGCTGGATAAGCGAGGAACAGCTTTCGTATATGATCGCGGTGAGCGAGAGCACTCCGGGGCCTATAATGATAAATCTGGCGACCTACGTCGGCGCCGAGGCGGGCGGCGTGCCGGGCGCGGTGATCGCGACGCTGGCGGTCATACTCCCGGCGTTCCTTATCGTGATCGTGCTGACCCTGCTTTTGAAAAAGCTTGTGGAAAACCCGCTTTTCAAGTCGGTGCTCGGCTCGCTTAAAGCCTGCGTCACCGGGATAATACTCGCGACCGGCGCTTATATGATATTTACCAACTGCTTCGGAAGCGTAAAAGGGTTCGCCCCCGATCTTACGGCGATAATATTCACTTCCGCGCTTGCTTTGATCTATTTCGGGTCGAAAAAGATCGTTAAAAACGGATTGACACCGATACTCCTTATCTGCATCGCGGGGGTGGCGGGAATATTCGTTTACGGATTATAAAAGGAGTTTACCATGGACGAAAAGAAAATCGAAATTATAAAGCTCGACGACCTTAAGGAATACCTTCCGAAGATCAAGGTCACCTGCGAGAACAAAAGTTTTTACGACGAAATCGGGAAAAACACCGAGGAATCGTTCGCGATAAGCCTCGACGGGACCGTGATCGGACTTGCCTATATCGAAGACGACGACGAGGAAGGGTTTATATACGTTTATATCTTCGACGAATACCGCAATAAAGGTTACGGATATAAAGCGGCGAAAGCGGCTGAGGGTATGTTGAAATCCTCGCCCGGCAAGATCGTGACCGGGATCAGGAACGGCGACGATACCGCGAAGAAATTCTGTGAAAAACTCGGTTACAGGGCGTGGTTCTCCTCCGCGGCGATGAAATACAGCGGCGGGAAGTTTGAAGACGGGGATATCCCGGTGCGGCAGTATACCGACGCGGATTTCATCGATTCCTTCGTTCTTGCGGAAGAGGCGTTCCACAAAATGCGCGTCGAAACGGGACTGTTTCCCGATTCGAAAGTCGACGAACCGGACGAGGAATCGCGCAAATTCATGGCGGAATCGGCGGAAAGGCGTTACGTTTACGAAGTCGGCGGCGAGATAGTCGGTTACGGAAAACTCGACGGCGATGAACTCGACGTCGTGTGTATAAAGATCGCTCAGCAGGGCAAAGGATACGGCAGGAAGCTTGTGAAACACCTTGTCAACGTCATGATCGACAAAGGGATCAAAGAGCCGCTGCTCTGGTGCGTGGTCGGCAACAACAAGGCGAGAAAGCTTTATGAATCGCTCGGCTTCGTCGAGGTCGGCAGGGCGGATTACTCGCTGAAAACCGTTGAAAAACAGCAATAAGGAGTTTGAAAATGAAAGCAAATAACGAAGAAATAAGGCTTGTTGAGATAGACACCGACAATTTTTACGATATTCTGGATCTTAAAGTCACGAAAGTGCAGAAAAATTACGTCGCGAGCAATATTTTCAGCTTGGCGGAGGCTTACGCCAACGTCTCCGAGGGCAAATACGCGAAGCCTTTCGGAATCTACGCCGGTGAAAAGGCCGTCGGATTCGTTATGATCGGCTACATCTCCGCCGAGGACGCGAAAAAAGAAGCGGAGGAAGACGAGGACGAGGAAGTCCCGCAGTTCATTTACGGAAGTTATCTCATATGGCGTTTTATGGTCGATAAAAGATACCAGAAAAGGGGTTACGGCAGTAAAGCGCTGAAACTCGCGCTCGATTTCATCCGCACTTTCCCGAAAGGAGCCGCCGAATACTGCTGGCTTTCCTACGAGCCGGAAAACGAAGTGGCGAAAAAGCTTTACGCCTCCTTCGGCTTCAAGGAATACGACCGGCTGCCCAAGGGCTGGGACGAGATGCCGGCGATACTCAAGCTTTGACGCCTGACGAATGTTCCGCGGCGATCATCGAAAAGTTTTCGGCTGAAAGGAAAACAAATGAACGATTTCAGGTTTTACGCTCCGACGGAGATCGCGTTCGGCAGGAACGCGGAAGAAAAGACCGGCGAACTCGCCGCGAAATACGGCAAAAACGCGCTTATAGTCTACGGCAAAGGCAGCGTTATAAGAAGCGGATTGCTTGACCGCGTGACTGGATCGCTTGAAAACGCGGGCGTGAAGTACACGCTTTTCGGCGGCGCGCAGCCGAACCCGACGCTTGCGCACGCCGAGGAAGGCGTTAAAAAGGCAGTCGAGGCGAATGCCGATATAGTCATCGGAGTCGGCGGCGGAAGCGCCATCGACACCGCGAAAGCGATCGCGC
>JAGAAM010000069.1 GCA_017615235.1 Clostridia bacterium | reverse complement strand
GGCGCTTACGGCGGAGATATTTCGCAAAGGATCACGGGCTGCACCGTGCTTGACAGAAACCTTGACAGAGCCGAACTTCCGCCGGAAGCGCTGGAACTCGGCTACCGAACCAGTTCCGTTGAAAAGAACGGTTACACCGTACTTTCGGCGACGTTTTCCGGCGTCCCCGGCGACAGGGACGCGATCGGGGCGAAAATGGACGAGCTTATGGCGAAGCGCAAATCGAGCCAACCTTTGGAATACCCCTCCTGCGGAAGCGCCTTCAAACGCCCGGAGGGGCATTACGCCGGGGCGCTCATCGAACAATGCGGGCTCAAAGGCGTATCGGTCGGAGGCGCGCAGGTATCCGAAAAGCACGCCGGATTCATAATTAACAAAGGCGGAGCCACCGCGAACGACGTTAAGGATCTGGTAGAGCTCATACAAAAAACGGTTTTGGAAAACACCGGCGTAAAACTCGAACCGGAGATAAGATTCATAGATACGGAGATATGATATGTCGTTTTCTTCCGAGGTAAAAAAACAGCTTTCGGAGATCGAAGCGAAAAAGCAATGCTGTCAAAAGGCGTTCGAGGCCGGAAAAAGCGGCGGAACGCTTGACGAAGTATGCGAAAAAGACGCCGGCGCTTATCTGCGCGGAGCATTCATCCGCAGCGGGTTCGTGTCCTGCCCCGGAAAGAATTTTATGCTGTCCTTCGGGTTCAAAGACGGCGAGGATCCGGCGTATCTCGCAAAGATCCTTGAAAAGTCGGGGCTTTACCCGAAAGCCGCGGTCAGGAAAGGCAAGCCACTGCTTTATTTCAAAAAAGCCGAGGATATCGAAGACGTTATCTCGCTTTGCGGAGGCACGAAGATCGCGCTCGATATGATAAGCGAAATAATACTTATCGACGTAAGGAACAACACCAACCGTATCTGCAACGCCGAGACGGCGAACCTCGACAGGATGGCGAAAGCCGCGGCGGAACAGATCGAAGCGATAAAAAAACTTGAAGCCTACGGAATTCTGCGCAACCTCCCGCAGGAACTGCGCGAATGCGCGGAACTGCGTTTGGCTAATCCCGATATGTCGCTTTCCGAACTGCGCGCGCTGATGCGCGAACCGGTAAGCAAATCCGGGCTCAACCACCGCTTCCGCAGACTTATCGAGATCTCACGGACCGAAACGGTATAATATGTTCACACACCTTCATCTTCACACCGAATACAGCCTTCTTGACGGCGAATGCCGGATTTCGGAGATAGCGTCGGCCGTTAAAAACGCCGGTCAGACCGCCGTCGCGATCACCGATCACGGCGTTATGTACGGCGCCGTAGACTTTTGCCGCGCCTGCAAATCCGAAGGGATAAAACCCATCGTCGGCTGTGAAGTGTACGTCGCTCCGCGATCCATGGAGCAGAAGGACAGATTGCTCGATTCCGATTATTCGCATCTCGTCCTGCTCGTAAAAAACAAAAAAGGCTACGAAAACCTTGTGAATATCGTTACGAAAGCCTTCACCGTCGGGTTTTATCAAAAACCGAGGACCGACCTCGAAACGCTCGAAAAGCATTCCGAGGGGCTTGTCGCGCTTTCCGGCTGTATCTCCGGGAGCATCCCGAAAGCGGTGCTCGCCGGCGATCTGTCGCTCGCGAGGGAGCGCGCGATAGTGCTTGACCGGATATTCGGCAGAGGGAATTTTTACCTTGAGCTTCAAAGGCACGGCATCGAAGGACAGAACGAAGTCAACCGCGTTCTTATCGCCTTTTCGAAGG
Organism: Clostridia bacterium; assembly: GCA_017615235.1. The sequence continues at coordinate 5,327 of JAGAAM010000069.1, read as the reverse complement.
AGTTGGGCATCCCTCTCGCCGCGACGAACGACGTTCATTATATCAAAAAAGAGGACGAAAAAGTCCAGAAACTGCTTTACGCCATATCGACTGCGACCACGGTAGACGACGAGAGCGCCTCCTTTATGAAAGGAAGCGAGCATTACCTTAAGACCGCCGAAGAGATGGAAAAACTTTTTGCCGACGTGCCGGAAGCGGTCGAAAACACCTGCCGTATCGCCGATATGTGCGATTTCGAGTTCGATTTCGACCATATGCACCTGCCGGCTTATAAGGTCCCCTCCCCCTATAACGCCGGGAGTTATCTGCGCGCTTTATGCGAAAAAGGTTATGATGAAATGACCGGATCCGGCGCCTTTACCGACGGTAACGGAGTTTACCGCGAGCGTATGGATTACGAACTTTCGGTCATAGGCGAGATGGGCTTCAACGATTATTATCTTATCGTCTGGGATTTCGTCAACTACGCGCGAAGCCGCAATATCCCCGTCGGTACCGGAAGAGGCAGCGGCGTCGGCAGTCTTTGCGCCTATCTTATCGGCATTACCCGCGTCGATCCTATAAAATACGACCTGCTTTTCGAGCGGTTTTTGAACCCCGAACGCGTGAGTATGCCCGATTTCGACATAGATTTCTGCGACGAGCGCAGACCGGAAGTTATAGATTACGTTTGCGAAAAATACGGAAGGACGCACGTCGCGCAGATAATAACCTTCGGCACACTCGCCTGCCGTCAGGCGATAAAGGACGCCGGGCGCGCGCTCGGGATGAGCTATAACGCCGTCGACGAGATCTCGAAGATGATACCGCGTTACCTCGGCGTGACGATAGATTCCGCGCTTAACGAGAACAAAGAGCTTGCGGAGCGCTGTAAAAACGATCCGTCAGCCGAAAAACTCATATACTTCGCAAAAAAACTGGAAGGCAGACCGCGCAACCCCTCCACGCACGCGTCGGGCGTCGTTATAACCGACGAACCGCTGTCAAAATACCTCCCGCTCGCGACGAACGACAGCAACGTGGTGACGCAGTTCACAATGAACACCGTCGCCGATCTCGGCCTGCTCAAAATAGATTTCCTCGGTCTGCGGTTCCTGACGATAATCCGAGACGCCGAGCGTGAGATCGCAAAGGCCGTCCCCGGTTTTTCAATAGAAAACGTCCCTCAGGACGACGCCGAAACTTATAAATTCCTTTCGGAAGGGCGCACATTGGGGATATTCCAGCTTGAAAGCGAAGGGATGCGCAATCTTCTTACGAAACTTCGCCCGAAAGACCTGGAGGACGTCATCTCCGTCATTTCGCTCTACCGTCCCGGTCCGGCGCTTTCGATCGACGAATTCCTGCACAACAGGATCGCGCCGCAGAACACGCATTACGCTCTGCCGCAGCTGAAGCCGATGCTCGAAAAGACCTGCGGCGTTATGCTTTACCAGGAGCAGGTGATGAGGATATGCCGCGACGTCGCGGGATATACCTACGGCCACGCGGATATTGTACGCCGCGCGATGGCGAAGAAAAAATCCGAAGTGATGCAGAACGAGAAAAGCATATTCATCGAAGGCGCGAAAGAAAAAGGCGTTCCGGAAAAGGACGCGACGGAACTTTTCGACCGGATGAGCGAATTTGCCAAATACGCTTTCAACAAAAGCCACGCGGCGGCTTACGCCGTCACCGCTTACCGCACGGCGTACCTTAAATGCCACTACCCGCGCGAATATATGTGCGCGCTGCTGAACACCGTCATCGGACACAGCGGCAAGATCGGCGAATACGTAGCGGACTGCGCCTCGATGGGCATTCCCCTGCTCCCGCCCGACGTGAACGAGAGCGAAAAACGCTTCTCCGCCGAAGGAAAAGGCATACGGTTCGGGCTTGCCGCGGTGAAAAACGTCGGCGACCTTTGCGCCGAAAAGATAATCGGCGAGCGATCCGGCGGTAAGTTCAAAAGCATCGAGGATTTCATCGAACGATGCGCCGGAGCCGGAAATGCGAAAGCTTATGAATCGCTTATCCGGGCGGGCGCTTTCGACTGTTTCGGGATGAAGCGCAGCGTGATGGTCGCGGGGCTCGAGACAGCGATCGACGCGGTAACGCGCGACAGAGGACGCAACTCCGCCGGGCAGATGAGCCTTTTCGGAGGCGAGACCGGCGTCGGAGAGAATTCGTTCGTCTTCCCGGACTCCGGATTGCCTGAATACCGGAAGAGCGAGCTGCTCTCCGGCGAAAAGGAGATGACCGGGCTTTACCTTACCGGCCACCCGATGGACGGTTACCGCGAGACCGCGAAAGCAGCCGGCGCTTTGAACTCCGCGGAGATAGCGAGCGCGCTCGGCGACGGGAAAATAAAAAAAGGCGATACGGTGGATTTTCTCGGATTGTTAACAAAAAAACGCTCGAAAGTTACGAAAAAAGGTGATATAATGGCTTTCGTGACCGCCGAGGACGACCTTGGCGAAGTCGAGATAATCGTATTCCCTAACCTTTATACCGAATGCGGGAACATCCTTAACGAAAACTCGGTGCTGCTGTTCACCGGCACGCCGGAGATAAAAGAGACCGCCGAAAGCGACGAAAGCGAGAACCCGGTAATATCGGTAAGTCTGATCGCAAGATCTGTCAGAACGCCGGAAAGCGTTCCGCAGAATGCCGTGAAGACCGGAGCGCAGGAAGCGAAAACGCCTTCGTTATATATAAAAGTGACCGCCGAAAACGCGCACAGGCTCGATCCCGCGCTCGCGCTTTGCGACAGTTGCAAAGGCGAATCGAAGGTTTTGGTTTACTTCGAACAGGAAAAGAAGCTTCGCGCCGCCGTGGGAAGGTCGGTCAACGCCGACGAGCGGCTTTTGCAGAAGCTTAAAGCGATAATGGGCGACGGAAACGTCGCGGTGAAATGATTCTTCATCCCTCACCGGAAGGAGCAGAATAATGCAGCAGGATTTTGAAAACAAAGAACGCGTGCCGGACAACACCGAAACGCGGGGATACGACCCGGTAGTGCCGGAGGATGCGAACGCAGGCGGCAGCGGCAGCACCCGCCGTTTTTCCGCCGTTCAGGAAGCCGATCCCGCGCAGGAGCCGCAGGGCGGCGGCGAAAAGAAGAAAAGCAAGACCGGAGCCGCGGTAAAATTCACCCTTAAAGGCGCGCTTTTCACTCTGCGCAAGATAGTGACCTATCTTTTGAACGTGCTGTTCACGGTCCTTCTCGTCGGTATCATAACCGGCGCCGTGATCGTTTTCGCCTTCGTGGTATATATCAAGAATTACGTCGACGCCGACTATACCGGGCTCGACAACCTGCGTTTCGATTCCTCGCTTTCGACGACGATGTATTACGTCGACGGCAGCGGGAAGGAGATAATGCTTGAAAACGACACGCTGGAAAGCAGTGAGAACCGCATGTGGGCTGAATACGCCGAGATCCCTTCCGACCTCGTCAACGCCTACGTCGCGGTCGAAGACAAGCGTTTCTGGGAGCACGACGGCGTCGATACGACGAGGACGGCTTCGGCTATCTATAACTTCTTCATCCCGACGAGCGCGAACTACGGCGGCGGTTCGACGATAACCCAGCAGCTTATCAAAAACGTCTCCGGCGAGAACGAAACGACGATACAGCGAAAGGTACAGGAGATCTTCCGCGCGATGAACGTCGAGAAGAAATACACCAAGAGCGAGATAATGGAGATGTATCTCAACACGATATATCTCTCGCACGGGTGCTACGGGGTGCGCGTCGCCGCACAGACCTATTTCGGCAAAGACCTTTCGGAGCTGACGCTGGCGGAATGCGCCTCGATAGCCTCGATAGGCAAATGGCCGACCCACTACGACCCTATAAGCAACCCGATAAACAACCTCACAAGACGCAACCAGGTACTTAAACTTATGCTCGAGCAGGGCAAGATCACCGAGGAGCAGTTCAACGAGGCGTACGACGCTCCGCTCCGGCTTGCCCAGAACGAGTCGAGCCTTTCCTCCTCGAAGGTGCATTCCTATTATATCGACGCGGTGATGGACGACGTTATGGCGGATCTTATGGATCAGTACGGCTATGACAAAGCCACCGCTTCGAGGATGCTTTACTCCGGCGGTCTGGAGATCGTCACCTGCCTCGATCCGCAGATCCAGGCGTGCCTTGAAAAGGTCTTCACCGATACGAGCTACTGGCCGGAGCAGAACGGCATCCAGGCGCAGTCGGCGATGTGCATCATGGACGCGAGCAGCGGCAACATCCTTGCGATGGTCGGCGGACTCGGCGAAAAGCGCGAAAGCCGCGGACTCAACCGCGCAACGCAGAGCAAGCGCCAGTGCGGATCGTCGATAAAACCGATCTCCGTCTACGCCTACGCTATCGAGACCGGACTATACAATTACGCCACGCCGGTGGACGACGTGCCCCAGATCTATAACGAAAAAGCGGAATCCTACTGGCCGAAGAACTCCGACAACAAGTTCCGCGGGCGCGTATCGCTCGACCAGGCGATCCAGGCTTCTTACAACACCGTCGCGGTGCATACCTGCGAACTGTTAGGGCTTGAAAACGTCTTCAACAACCTTATCGACAGCGGATACACCACGCTCGTCAACTCGGTATCGCTGGCGAACGGAACCGTGCTCACCGATATCGGACTGTCGCCTCTCGCGCTCGGATCGTTCACCTACGGCGTCACGGTGCGCGAGCATACTCAGGCGTACGCTACTCTCGCGAACGACGGTATAACCTCCAAATCCCGGACCTACACGACCGTCCGCGACAGCAAAGGCACCGTGATACTCGAAAACAAGGAAGTCCACAAGGTGCTTTACAGCGAAACCACCGCCGCCACGATAACCTCGCTTCTGCAGGACGTCGTAGTCGGCGAGTTCGGTACCGGACGCAAGAAGATAGATTTCTACAGTAAATACAACGTCCAGGTCGCCGGCAAGACCGGTACGACCAACGACAAGAAGGACGTTTACTTCTGCGGATACACCCCGGACTTCGTCGCCACCTGCTGGTACGGATACGACAACAACAAGGCGATAACCGCCTCCGGCAACTGTGCGGCACAGCTCTGGAACAGCGTGTTCGACGAGATATATTCCTATTATTCGAAGAACGGGCTCGGTTACAGCAAGAAGTTCACGCTTCCCTCTTCGCTCGTTTCGGGAGTCGAATACTGCACCCTTTCCGGCAAGCTCGCCACCGACGCCTGCCGCAACGACCTTTACTACCTCCAGGGCGGAACGAGCTGTGTCGCTAAGGGCGTGTTCAAACGCTCCGAGGTCCCGACCAAATACTGCGACTGCCACGTCATGTGCAAATGGGACAAGAAGACCAAGGC
>JAGAAM010000068.1 GCA_017615235.1 Clostridia bacterium | reverse complement strand
TGGCTGCGGAATAGGGATTCGAACCCCAACAAACAGAGTCAGAGTCTGCCGTGCTGCCGTTACACAATTCCGCATCGGTGCGTCGATTATTCTATCACCGTTTTTTTACGTTGTCAAGTGTTTTTTTAAAGCTTTTTCTCTCTTCTCGCGGAGCGGCGTGGTCTGGTTTGCGCTTTTGACGCTTTTTCAGCCGTTTTTTCGGCTTTCGCCTGCTTTTTCTGCTGTTTTTTGCGGCTCCTTTCGGCTTTGCGTCCCGGCTTTGCAGGGACGCCAAGCTCGTCGAGGACGAGTTTGCACGCCATTTTTGCCGCCATGCGCCTTATCTGCGCGCGCGAACCGGCGAAAAGGAACCGCGTCGCGGAGCATTTTTCCGCCGTGGCTATCCCGATGCACACCGTGCCGACGGGGACTCCGCTGCCGTCGCCTTCGGGACCGGCAAGCCCGGTGACCGAGACGGCGATATCCGCGCCGGAAAGCGCAAGCACGCCGCTCGCCATCTCACGCGCGGTCTGTACCGAAACGGCGCCGTATTCCTCAAGAGTTTCGCGTTTAACGCCCAGAAGTTTGATCTTCGCCTCGTTTGAATAAGTCGTCACGGCGCAGTCGAAGACCTCGCTCGCGCCGGGAGTGTCGGTGAGTAGTTTCGAGACGAGACCGCCGGTGCAGGATTCCGCGGCGGAGACGTGATATCCGAGCCCGTGAAGGCGGTTTACAAGCTTTTTCATTGTCGTATCACCCCAGTTTTTCGTATTTGTCGGTGGCAAGGGCGCGCGCGAGCAGTCCTTCGACGTCTATCTTCGCCTCTTCGGCGAGAATTTCTTCAAGGTCCGGGCGGGTGTCCGGGTGACGCGGAGTGAAGACGGTACAGCAATCCTCGTAGGGGAGTATCGAGGTCTCGAAAGTGCCGATCTCGCGAGAGCGGACGACGATCTCCTCCTTGTCGAGCCCGATGCAGGGACGGAGCACCGTCAGAGTCGCGGCGTCGTCGGTCACGGCGAGCGCCTCCATCGTCTGGCTGGCGACCTGACCCAGGCTTTCGCCGGTCACGACGCAGCCGGCGCCGTATCTTTTCGCCAGCGCGCAGGCGGCGCGCATCATGAAACGGCGGAGAAGCAGGGTGAAAAGCCGCTCTTTGCAGTTGGCGGCGAGCGTTTCCTGGATCTCGGTAAGGCTTACGGAATGCAGATGTATCTCGCCGCAGCTGTCGGTAAGTATCTCCGCGAGTTTTTTGACTTTCTGCGCGGCGGCAAGCCCGGTATAGGGCGGCGTTTCGAAATAGACCGCGTCGATCGCGGCTCCGCGCCTGGCGGTCATATAACCGGCGACGGGGCTGTCGATCCCGCCGGAGAGCATAAGCATAGCCCTGCCGCTGCTGCCGACCGGAACGCCTCCGGCGCCTTTTTCCGCCTTTCCGCGTACGAAAGCCGCGCGGTCGCGGATCTCGACGGTTATTATCCTTTCGGGGTCGATCACGTCGACTTTAAGGTCGGGACGCGCCTCCAGCACCGCGGCGCCGCAGACGGCGCAGATCTCCGGCGATTTGAGCGGGAACTTTTTGTCGCTGCGCTTGGCGTCGAATTTAAAGGTCTTCGCGCTGCCGATAAGCCGGTCGAGGTTTTCGATAACGACGCGTTTGACGTCCTCGATATCCTTTTCACAGCCGATGCCGCGGCAGACCGAGGCGATGCCGAACACCTTTTTAAGCTTTTCGGCAGCCGCGTCGTAATCGGCGCCGTCGCCGCCGTAAACGCATAAAGTCGACTGGGCGTAATCGAGTTTGAAATCGCCGTCGACGCCTTTCAGCGCACGCCTTACGCGCGCCTCGAGCAGCGAGTTGAAATGCCCGCGGTTAAGGCCTTTAAGCACTATTTCGCCGTATTTTAAAAGTATGACTTCTTTCATCTTCTCAACCTCTTTGCGTAATAAGCGATCCTCTTCGCGGCGTGAACGCATTCGTCCTCCGTGTTCGATACGCCGAAACTTATCCTTATCGCGCTTTCAAGTTCTTCTTTCGTTGCGCCGAACGCCTCGATGACGCGGCTCGTCCCTTTGCGTGAAGCCGAACAGGCGCTCCCCGCCGAAACGCAGATCCCCTCCGCCGACAGCGCGTTGAGCATGACTTCGCTCCGCACGCCGGGCACCGAGATCGAAAGTATCGCCGCCGACTGTTCCGGGGCGTTCCTTATCACCGCGCCGAAATCCTCCGAGACAAGCGTTTTTACCGTTATGTTGCGCAGATCTTTAAGCTTTTCCGCTTCTTCCGGCGAACAAGCCTTCGCCGCCGCCGCGAAAGCGGCGACGCCTTGCACGTTTTCGGTCCCGGAGCGGAGCCCGCTTTCCTGACCTCCGCCGCAGATAAGCGGCGGCAGCCTGAGTCCGCTTTTGATATAAAGCGCGCCGACGCCCTTGTAACCGCCGATCTTGTGAGCCGAGAAGGACGCGGTGTCGCAGTATTTCTTTAAAAGTTTATATTTTTCGGTCTTCAGATACCCCTGAACGGCGTCGCAATGGAATATGGCGTCGCTTCCCGAAGCGTCGATCGCCTTTCGCACCGCGGCTATATCGTAGACCGCGCCGGTCTCGTTGTTGACGAGCATTACGCAGACGAGCGCCGCCGGCGTTTTCAGCGCGCCCTCGAGCAGTTCGAGGTCGAGTTCTCCGTTGACGGTGGGTATCTTTATCACCTCGAACCCCTCGCGGATAAGCGAATTCGCGGCGTTTTCGACGGAAGGGTGCTCGCTGTCGGAGATGATCACCCTTTTGGAACGGCGGCCTTTAAGCCTTGCCGCGCCGATTATCGCCTGGTTGTTCGATTCGCTGCCGCCGGAGGTGAAAATTATTTCTTCCGGCTTGCAGGAAAGCGTTTTCGCGATATCCGAACGCGACTTTTCAAGCGTTTCTTTCGCCTTCGCGCCGGCGATATGCAGCGAAGAGGGATTGCCGTAATCGCGCGACGCCTCTATAAAAGCGCGTTCCGCGCAGGGAAGCGGCACTCCCGTCGCCGCGTGGTCGAGATAAATGATTTCCATTGAAGGATCCTTTCGTAATGCCGACTGTTCTAAAGGACAGTCGGCAGCGATATTTGCCCTTCGAACCCCGCGAAACTTGTTTTGCGGGGACCCCGGCGGGCAAGCGATATACACCTTCGGTGTGCGATATGTGCCTTCGGCACGCGATATGTTCGCTTCGCGAACGAGGGCAAATATCATATCGCATCGGGCGAAGCGAGATATATCGCAACGGCAAAGCCGTTATATCGAGTTTTGCATATGTGCAAAACATATCGCCTTTGCAATTTGCAGTACGAATTACCTGATTGCGGCGATATGAGAGAAAACGCCGGCCGAAACAAGGATCGTTTCCTTACTTCACCCGATTTTTCATTTGCCGTCCTTCAGATCGCCGCGCGCAAAGGACGGTTTTTCACGCTTTTATTATACTTTTTTTGACGCGGTTAGTCAATAATATAGCTTGAATATAATAATTATTGTAAAAATTTATTTCAAATCAGTAAATTTTCCCTTTACATAATGCGGTTGGAGGTGTATAATAGTATGAATACCAATGCGGTGACCTCTCTATCGGGGGGATAACTATCGGGGCGGATAACGAAAAAGCCTGCGGAAAACTTACCTTCCTTTGTTTGGAAAGCGCTTTGGGATAAAATAAATTTTGGAGGCAAACCATGAACATTCCCGTTTACGTTGCGGTGATAATCGCCGCAGTTGCCGCCATCCTGTTTTTCTTCGTCGGATTTTTTGTCCGTAAGCTTATC
>JAGAAM010000067.1 GCA_017615235.1 Clostridia bacterium | reverse complement strand
GACAGGGCGGCGTTCTAACCAACTGAACTACCGAACCGTATATCGCATCAAGCACCGGCGCGCTTGGTTATATTACCACATCGCGAAGGCTTTTGCAATACCTTTTTTCAAAAAAAGCAAACTTTTTTATGTTTTAGACCGTCGCGGCGTTCCGCTCCCGCATAAACGCGGCGGCACAGAACCAAAATATCCTTAAAGGTGATCGAATGATAAACATTCTTATAAGAGCCGTACTATTCTATTTTATCCTTACGATCTTTATGCGTTTTATGGGCAAAAGGCAAATAGGCGAGATGCAGATGACCGAGTTCGTAACGATGGTGATGCTTTCCGAGATGGCGGTGCTTCCGGTGACCGACGGCGAGATCCCGCTCCTGCACGGGCTCGTGCCCTTGGCGGTGATCTCCTGCGCGGAAGTCGCGGTGTCGTTTTTCACGAGCCGGAGCAAAAAGCTTTTGTCCCTGATAAGCGGCGATCCGCTTTGTCTGCTTTCCGGCGGCAAATACGACGAAAAGAACCTTAAAAGGGCGCGCATCTCGAAAGAGGACGTCGAAGCGCAGATCCGCATAAACGGCTATACCGGTCCGGAGCAGGTCGATTACGTGATACTCGAGCGCACCGGCAAGATGAGCGTCATCCCGAAGCAGGGCGCGCAAAGCGGAAACAATCCCGGTGACTGAACGATGAGGAACTTCGTTATAGCGATGATCCTGCTTTTTGCGGTGACCGCGCTTATCGTGCTGAACTCCGCCAACATACGCCGCGAGTGCGACGAGATGATCTCGCTGGCGGAATCGGGCGATCACCGCGCATTGCAGGAAAAATGGGATTCCGTAAGGAGTTATTTCGGCGCTTTTATCCGCGATACCGAGATCGACAACGCCGATCTTAAGATCCGCGAACTGGTCGGCGCCTCGGAATCCGGAGACGAAAAAGAAATATCCTCCCGCCTGACGGAGGTCGTTGACGCGCTTATCGAGATACGGGACTGCGAAACGCCGACTCTTACCGGAATTTTCAGCGTTTCTTTGCCTTTTCCGGTTGACAAACCAACGGTATGATAGTATTATAAATACGGCGGCGCAACGCTTTGGTTTTCAGGCTCCTTTGCTTTGGACTTCTTTAGCGAAACTGCCGCCGTTCGACTTCGTTCCCCTATCATAATATGAACAACAGTGTCGAAAGGGCATTATAATATGAAAAGAATAATTCTTTCGCCTTCCGCGCTTTCCTGCGATTTCGCCATGGCGGGACCGCAGATCGAAAAAGCCGGAAAAGGCGGTGCGGAATACCTTCATCTTGACGTTATGGACGGCGTTTTCGTGCCGAACATCTCGTTCGGTCAGCCGGTGGTAAAATCGCTGCGCAAAGCGACGAATCTTACGCTCGACGTTCATCTTATGATCACCGAGCCGATACGTTACATAGAAGACTTCGCAAAAGCCGGATCGGACGTAATAACCGTCCACGTCGAGGCGTGCAAAGACGTCAAAGCCACACTTGAAAAGATACGCTCGCTCGGGATCAAAAGCGGGCTTTCGCTCAAACCCGGCACTCCCGTCGATGCGGTGATACCCTTTATCCCGCTTTGCGATCTGATCCTCGTCATGACCGTCGAACCCGGATTCGGCGGACAGAAATTCATGGCGGATATGCTCCCGAAGGTGGAGTTTCTGCGTAAATATATCGACGGAAACGGTTTTGACTGCGATATAAGCGTCGACGGCGGAGTCGGCGTTTCCAACGCGGCGGACTGCGTGAAAGCCGGCGCGAACGTGTTGGTCGCCGGGAGCAGCGTTTTCGGGAAAGAAGATATAGAACAGGCTGCGCGCGATATTCTTCGATGCGCGTGTTCCGCGAGGTGAATATGATGAAAAACAGATACTTATATAAAACGCTTGTATTTTTACTTATCGCGCTTATCGCCGTCCCGGCGGCGGCTTTAAGCCTTTCTTCCTGCAGCGGCAACGACGTAAGCGAGGCTCCGCAGTCGGAAGCCGGAACGTCATCCGACCCGGGCGAAGTCTCCCTTGACGGATCATCCGGCGAGCCTTCCGAAGAAGACAGCTCCGAAGAAGAGATCTCCGAGCCCGAAGAATCGAGCGAAGACCCTGTCCCGATGACCGTCGAAGAAAAGATCGCCGCTTACGAGGAATACGTCGGCGTGAAATACGCGATCGACATGACCGGGTTCGAGGAATACGTCTGCCCCGAAAACGAGGCGGATTACGTCTTTCTGGTCAATCCGGAGCACCCTCTCGCGGAGGATTACGTTCCCGACGACCTTGTGAGATGCAGTCACATCCGCGAAGGCAGAGCCGACAAATACGCCTTTATGAACCGCGTCGCCGACAAAGCGCTCGACGCGTTCCTGCGTGAGGCGGCTTATTACGGATACAAGGACATAACCGTCACGAACGCCTACCGTTCCTATAAGACGCAGGAAAAACTTTTCAACATGTACGTCAGCAACGAACGCGCCAAAGGCAAATCGAAAGAGGAAGCCATCGCCGCCGCACTGACCTATTCCACCCGCCCCGGCACGAGCGAGCACCAGTCGGGACTTTGCTGCGATATGCACAACAAACCCAAGGCGAGCCAGTTCAACGGCACCGAGGAATCGAGATGGCTGGCGGCTAACTGTTACCGCTTCGGCTTTATACTCCGCTATCCCGAGGGCACTCAGGACATCACAGGCATAATCTACGAATCCTGGCATTTCCGTTACGTCGGGCGCACCGCCGCGACGGAGATACATAATCTCGGCATTACTCTCGACGAGTATTGTGAACCCGAAAAGTACCAGAGATAACAAATGGCGACAAAAAAGAAAAAGAAGCAAAGCAAGAAAAAAGCCGGCAATTCCGGCAATATCGCGTGGGTGGTGTTTGCGGTCGCGGCTTTGGCGATCGTCGCCGCCGCGCTGATCTTCAACGCCTGCTCGGAGCCGGTCGCTCCGGTCGATACGAGCGTTGAAAGTTCCGTATCGGAATGCGAAGACGGCCCCTCCGACGAACCCTGCACGGAGCCGAGCTTCGACCCCTCAGACAACCCGATAGAAGACCCGCTCGACGTTCCTGCGGAGGAAGAGAGCGACGAAGTATCCGACGGACCGGTCGGCGAACCCTCGCCTGAACCTTCCGAAGAGCAAAGCGGGGATACGGACCGCGAGACTTCCAACCAGCAGGAAAGCGAAGCTCCGGAGGCGTCGGACTTGCCGGATGAAACCGCCGAAAGCACAAAGGCGTACGAGGAATACGTCGGCGTGAAATACGCGATCGACATGACGCAATACGAACGCTGCGTCTGCCCCGACGACGAGGAAAAATACGTCTTCCTTGTGAACGCGGACCATCCTCTTGCGGAGGATTTCGTTCCCGCCGATCTCGTCAAATGCACGAGTATGCGAAAAGGCAGGCCGGATTACTATTCCTATATGGACAGGGTCGCGAACAAGGCACTTGAAGCGTTTTTGAAAGAGGCGGCTTATTACGGATACGGCGATATCACCGTGACCAACGCCTACCGCTCCTATTCGGTCCAGCGCGATCTTTTCAACTATTACCTCAACCGCGAACGTCAGCGTTACGCCACGGAGGAAGAGGCGATAGCCGCCGTGCTGACCTATTCCACCCGCCCCGGCACGAGCGAGCACCAGTCGGGACTTGCCTGCGATATGCACAACAAAGAAAAAGCAAGGCAGTTCAACGGAACGCCCGCGGCGAGATGGCTGGAGGAGAACGCCTGCCGTTTCGGATTCATACTCCGCTACCCAGAAGGCACTCAGCATATAACCGGCATCATTTACGAATCCTGGCATTTCCGCTTCGTCGGGCGCACCGCCGCGACGGAGATACATAACCTCGGAGTGACGCTCGACGAATACCTCGAACCCGAAAGGTTCAGCGAAACTTCGGAAACAAGCGAACGGTTTGAAAGCGAACCGGACGGCGATGAAAGCGGGAACGGTCACGCTTCGGAGCCGGTGTCCGAAGACGGTCAAAACGAAGAAGAAAGTTTTAGCGCACCGCAGGAAAGCGACGGTCCCGATTATTCCGCGGAAGACGGCGAAATAAGCGAAGACCTGCCGATCGACGGCCCTCCGCCGGACGAACAAAGCGAATAGATCAAAAAACCGTGACCTGTCAGGCCACGGTTTTTGTTTGCTTATAACGGACGGTCAGGATTTCCAGAGCCCGTGTTTGTTGCAGTAAGCGTAGGCGGCTATCGGTTTGTCGCCTTCGATAAGCGCGAAGACCGCTTCGGGTTTTTCGCCGGGTCTGAGGGTGACGCGCTGATTGCCGTTCTCGGTCTCCAGGGCGATCCATTCTATGTAATGGACGTCCTCCATCGGATGGGCGACGCTGCCTACAGCGACGGTGACGGTATTGCCGTTCACGCTGATGACCGGGACGTGTTTTTCGGCGGCGGCGTCGGTGGTGCCGGGAACGATCTCCTGCATTTTTTCTCCGCAGCAGACCACGGAAACGCCTTTGTTCTGAACGTAAGCGATGATGTTGCCGCAATGCGCGCAGCGATAGAATTTCATTGCCATAACGATACCTCTTTCTTTGCTATTTCAGTATATTTCCACGGATAACGCACGCGCATCCGGGTTTTCGGAAGTAAAAACGAACTCGTTATCGCCTTTTACAAGCGATATTTCACGGTGATCGTAAACGGTATTCCCGGAGGTGCCGCCGATTATGAATCCCGCGGTGTTCTTGGTGTTGACGTTGAGTTTGACGGAGGTCTGCGTAAGCTCCGGCGTATAGGAAACGAACGCGACTTTGATTATCGCCTTCCCGGCCGAAGCGGAATTATAAACGCATTTGCCGTCGACGGCTTCAAGCGCCGCCTTCGGTTCCGCTCCGTCGCATTCCGCTTTAAGGTCGCGCCTGCCGAATCCGGCGCGTTCGGCGCGGTAGGAAAGGCTTTCGAGCGCAAAAGCGCAAAGGTCGATGGCGGAACGCTGTAATTCGCCCCTCGCAAGCGACCCCTCCGCAAGCGCGGAAGCGAGGTTGTCCTCCCTCGCAGCCGAATCCGGGCAGACCATGTAAATATCGTTCCCGGCGTGTACCATCGCCGCGAGGTTGGTCTTGCACGCCTTGCCGTCGTCGCCGCTCACGTTTGCCCACCAGTCGGTCATAACGAAGCCGTCAAAGCCGTAATTCATCCTTAAAAGCCCGATGGTTAGGTCGTAATTGGAAGCCGCCCAGCGCCCGTTCACCGGGTTGTATGAGGTCATGACCGAGCGGACTCCGCTTTCGTTGACGCATATCTCGAAGGGACGTCCGTATATCTCGCGGATCGCCCTCTCGCTTATCACCGAATCGGCGCCGTGGCGGTCGGTCTCCTGATTGTTCGCCATAAAATGCTTCACCGCACCCGAAACGCCGGAGTTGTCGAGCCCGCGGCAGACGGCGGCGGCAAACTTTCCGGAAAGCAGAGGATCTTCCGAGAAATACTCGAAATTTCTTCCGCAAAGCGGATCGCGGTGGATGTTAGTACCGGGTCCCAACAGGATGTCGACGCGATAGGTCGCAAGCTCCGCGCCGCAGTATTCATAAGCCTTTTCGACCGCTTCGGTATCCCAGGTCGCGGCAAGGCAGGTCGCGCCGGGATAGGCTACGCATTGCGCGTCGCTGACCATACGGATACCCGAAGGTCCGTCGGTGCAGCATAGTATCGGCAGCCCGCGCGAGCGCAGTTTTTCGGTCACGCCGACGAAAGCGGCGGCGGTGCCGGGCGTGACTTTCGGGCTCGACATACCTTCCGCGCGGACGAGACAAATAAGTTCCTCGTCGGAAAGCTGAGCCACGAAATCCTCCGGAGTCGCCTTTCCGTCGGCGACTTCGTCGAAGGTTATATCGGTCCTTGACGGTCTTTCAAGCTCTTCGGGGATGTAATCCTCTTTTTCTAAGCGAAGATTGACTGGGCGGTACGCGGGAACGCCGTTGTTGTTGACAAGTCTGTCGAAAGGTTCTACTGGCGCAAGCGCGCTTTCGCAATACTCTGTGTATTCGTCTTCTTCGAGATCGAACGACCATACCGGCAAAGCGCTTACCGAATCGGATCCTAAAAAGAATTCGTATCTTCCCCGCTCCATTATCCAGTTCCTGCCGTCGCCGTGAGGATCGGTGTCGTCGAACGAAGAAACGCACTTGTCGCCGAAGGTCAAGGTAACGGTCTCGCTCGCTCCGGGGAGTATCACGCCGGTCTTTTTGAAACCGCAAAGCGCCCTTTCGGGCTTGCCCAAAACGCCCTGAGGAGCCCTGACGTAGCATTGAAGCACCGTTCTGCCGGGGCGCGATCCGGTATTCGTCACTTCGGAAACAAGCGTCGTGACGCCTTCTTCGCGTACGGCGGAAACGAAGCGCATTTCAAAACTTGTGTAAGAAAGCCCGTAACCGAAAGGATATATCACTTTTTCGGGCGCGAAAGTCGAAAAATAACGGTAGCCGACGTAAATATCTTCTTTGTAAATGTTCCTGCCGGGAGCGCCGAAGTTGCCGTAAGCGGGATAATCGCTCCTCTCGCGGGCGACGGTGTCCGGCAGTCTGCCGGAAGGCTCGGCTTCGCCGGTCAGTACGCGCGCGGCGGCAAGTCCGCCCATCATCCCGCCTGTCCAAAGCATAAGCAGTCCGTCGGGATCAACGGAAACTATCTCCGAAAAGTCGATCACGCCGCAGGCGTTGACCATAACGACGAGCTTTTTGAAGTATTTGCGGAGTATCTTAAGGTCTTCGACCTCCGTTTCCGTGAGCATGAATTCGCCCCTGCCGGAGCCGAGATCGCGGTCCTCGCCCGCCGTGCGGGTCAGTACGAAAAGCGCGGTCGTGCAGCGTTCCGAAGCCGAAGCGGCGAGATCTTCGGAGATCAGCGGCTCCTTCTGACTCGCAGGGTGCGACCATCCGTTGCCCAGGTCGTAGGGGTTCTTTTCGACGAACCCGTCGTAAAACGCCTCCACCTCTTTGTCGGGAATGAATCCCAGAGAGACGAGCGAATCGAAGATATTCGTAACGAAAGGCGCGTCTACGCGGCCGCCGGAGCCGGTGCCGAGCATCAGATAATGCTTCTGCATCCTGCCGAAGAAGGCGAACTTTTCGGTTTTATCCAAAGGCAGAACGCCGTTGTTTTCCAACAGCACGATTCCGTCCTCCGCGCATTTCAGCGCGGCGGCGTACGCGGATTCGGTATCGAAAGTCCTTTTCCCGGAAAGATATTCGAATGCGATCTCTGAATTCATAAATAACTCCTTATTTGAGTTTCACTCTGCGAAGCAGCAGAGAATTTGTCACCACCGATACCGAGGAGAAAGCCATAGCCGCGCCGGCAATGACCGGAGTGAGCAGACCCGCCGCGGCAAGCGGTATGCCGACGGTGTTGTAAAAGAACGCCCAGAAAAGGTTCTGTTTTATCTTACGCATCGTCGCGCGGGAAAGCAGAAGAGCGTCGGGCAGCGCGGAAATCCCGCCGACGAGCACGACGTCGCCGGATTCTATGGCGATGTCGGTACCGTTCCCCATAGCGAACCCGACGTCGGCTTTTGCAAGCGCGGGCGCGTCGTTGATCCCGTCGCCCGCCATCGCGACGGTTTTATATTTCTCTTTGAGTTCTTCGATCATTCCAAGCTTGCCGTCGGGAAGCACACCGGCATAACAGTCTTTTATCCCGATTTCGGCGGCAACTGCCTGCGCAGTGAATTCGTTGTCGCCGGTGACCATGACCGGCACCACGCCGATGTTTTTAAGCCGCCCGATCGCGTCGGCCGAATCCTTTTTAACCGGGTCGGATACTGCGATGACCGCGGCGGGAACGCCTTCGACGGCGAGGAGCATTACGGTCTTGCCCTCTTTTTCAAGGTCGGAAACGATAGCCGTCACGTTTCCGTCGAGCGAGTCAGCCGCCCATTCCGGCTTGCCGACTTTTATGTTTTTGCCGGACACGACGGCATAAACGCCGCTTCCGGTGACGGATCCAAACTCCGAGCACGAGGGAACGTTGCCGTCGTATGCGTTCACGATGACCGAGGCGAGCGGATGTTCCGAACGCGATTCGGCGGCGGCGGCGAGCGACAGCGCGTCGTCGATCTCCATCCCGCCGAAGGTTATTATATTCGCAAGCGCGGGTCTGCCCTCTGTGACGGTCCCGGTCTTGTCGAAGACCACCGCTTTTATACGGCACGCCTTTTCAAGGGCGTCTGCGTCTTTTATAAGTATGCCCATATTCGCTCCCCTGCCGATTCCGACGATAAGAGCGGTGGGAGTCGCAAGCCCGAGCGAGCAGGGACAGGCGATGACGAGCACGGCGACGGCGCGTTCGAGCGCGCTTTCAAGTGCGTTAGCTCCGTCTATACAGAGATAAGCGATAACGAAAGTTATCACGGCGATAAACGCGACCGCCGGGACGAAGAACGCCGAGACTTTATCGGCGATATTCTGTACCGAGGCTTTCGAGGACTGCGCCTGCTCGACCATACGGATTATGCCGGAAAGCACCGTCCCTTCGCCGACGTTCTCGGCGCGGAAGGTGATAAAACCCTTGCCGTTCACGGTGCCGCCGAATACCCTGTCGCCTCCGGTTTTGGCGACCGGCATCGATTCGCCGGTCAGCATCGATTCATCGATCTCCGTCGAGCCTTCGACGACAGTCCCGTCTGCGGGAAGCGATCCGCCCGGTCTTACGGCGACTATTTCTCCGGCGACAAGCTCCGAAACCGGTATTTCGATCTCTATTCCGTCACGGATGACGAAAGCCTTCTTCGGCGAAAGGTCCATAAGCTTTTCGATAGCCGCGCCGGTACGCACCCTCGCGCGTGATTCGAGCATCCTGCCCAGCAGGACGAGCGTCAGTATCATTGCCGAGCTTTCGAAATAAAGCGTCTCTTTTCCGGCAAAAACCGCATAGACGCTGTAAGCGTATGACGCCGTCGTGCCGAGCGCGACGAGCAGGTCCATGCTCGGGCTCTTGTTTATCACCGAGCGCACTGCGCCGCGATAAAACCGCCATCCGGCGACAAGCTGGATCGGCGTGGCGAGCGCGAACTGGAACCATTTATTGTGAAGGAACGCGAAAAACGGCGAGCTGTCCATATCGCAAAACGGCATCATCGCCATCATCACGAAAAACGGCAGAGCGAACACGAGCGAGAATATAAAGACCGTAAGCGCCGTGCGGAATTCGCGTTTACGCGCGGAAGCCGCGTCCTCGACGACGTAATAGCCCGCCTTTTTGACCGCCTTCGCGATGTCTTTTTCTCCGATCAGCGAATCGTCGAACGCGATCTCGGCGCGTCCGTTTGCGTAAGAAACGGCGCAGGAATAAACGCCCTCTTTTGACTTCAGGGCGTTTTCGACCGCGGCGGCGCACCGGACGCAGTGCATTCCGCCGACTTTAACGGTCTTTTCTTTTTTCATATCACACGATCCCGGCTTTGAAACCGATCGCGTCTACGGCGGCGGCGATCTCCTCCGGCGAAACCTTTGCGGGAACGTAAACTACCTCCGCTGTACCGCTTTGAAGGTCTACCGACGCTTTTTTAACGCCTTTGACCGATCTGATCGCGTTTTCGGTATTCATCCTGCAAT
>JAGAAM010000066.1 GCA_017615235.1 Clostridia bacterium | reverse complement strand
TCCTTCCTTTCAAGACTGTATATTCCTTTTTATTATTTTCCGATCAAAATCGCGCCATTCCGGTAAAAGAAAAAACGCGTCGACTTACGGCAAAAAAGCCGTAAAAGTCTCGCGTTGTGGTTAACCTTCGACCGGGCGTGAAAGCCGTGATGACGACCGAGGGTGACACGGTTTCCCGTGCAGCTACTCCCTTTTACAAATTGGATTGTACCACATCCGTAATCACTTGTCAATATCTTTGTCGTGCATTCTTGCGCGTAAGCGCATATCGAATTGCCCGGAGGGCAATATATCGAAACGGCGAAGCCGTTATATCGAGTTTTCAAAGCAAACACATCGACAAAATAGCAAGTGTCGCTCCCTTCCTTTTTCACTTCGTTTTCGTTCTTGACAAAGCGGAATAATTGCATTATAATTATTTGTCAAAATATTGCTTGTCCCGGAGGATACGATGGACTATAACGCATTGGCTGAATTACTTTATCCTAATATAAAAACGCTGCCCGCCGATATGGAGGCGCGCTATCCGGAAAGGGATCTCCCCGAAGGCGCGAAGGTCACCCGCCTTGCGCCGAGCCCGACGGGATTTTTGCACATAGGCAACCTTTACGGCGCGTTCACCGACGAACGCCTCGCCCACACTTCCGGCGGCGTGTTCTATCTCCGCATCGAGGACACCGACGCGAAGCGCACCGTCCCAAACGGCGTGGAGCTTATCATCGATACCCTCGCCAAGCTCGGCGTGAACTTCGACGAAGGCGCGGTCTCCGGCGGCGACAACGGCATTTACGGTCCCTACCGCCAGAGCGAGAGGGCGGAGATATACCAGACCTACGCGAAACAGCTTATCCGCGAGGGAAAGGCGTACCCCTGCTTCTGCACGGAGGAGGAACTTGCCGCCATCCGCGCACGTCAGGAGGAACAAAAGCTCACTCCCGGTTATTACGGCGAATTCGCCGTCTGGCGCGACGCACCTATGGAAAAGATCAAAGAAAAACTCGACGCCGGCGAAAAGTTCGTGCTGCGCTTCCGCTCGGAGGGCAACTCCGCTAACAAATACAAGTTCAAAGACCAGATAAAGGGCGACATCGACGTCACGGAGAACGACATCGACCACGTCATTCTGAAATCGGACGGCATACCGACCTATCATTTCGCGCACGCCGTCGACGATCATCTTATGCGCACCACGCACGTCGTCCGCGACGAAAGCTGGCTTTCCACGCTTCCGTTCCACCTCCAGCTTTTCAAAGCGCTCGGGTTCAAACTGCCGAAGTACTGCCACACGGCGCAGGTGCTCAAGCTCGACGAGAACGGCAACAAACGCAAAGTCTCGAAGCGCAAGGACCCCGATTTTGCGCTCACCTATTACCACGAGCAGGGCTATCCCGTCTCCGCGGTGAAGGAGTATCTGCTGACGATACTCAATTCCAACTTCGAGGAATGGCGCCGCGCGAACCCCGACGCGCCTTTGGAAAACTTTATGTTCACCACCAACAAAATGAGCGTTTCGGGCGCGATATTCGACCTCAACAAGCTTAACGACATTTCCAAAAACGTGATTTCCCGCATGACGGCGGAAGACGTATACGGCAACACCCTCGCCTGGGCGAAGGACAACGACCCGGAATTCGCCGCGATCCTCGAAGCAGACAAAGAAAAAGCGATCCGCATCTTCTCCATCGGACGCGGCGGCAAAAAGCCGCGCAAGGATTTTGCCAAGTGGAACGAGGTAAAGGATTTCATCTCGTTCTTCTATCCGGAGCTTTTCGCCCGGGTTGACGTAATCCCGGATAATTTCGCCGCCGGCGACGTTAAAAAAGTCCTTTCGGATTTCGCACAGAGTTATGATCCTGCGGACGAACAGGACGCCTGGTTCGGCAAGATCAAGGAGATCTCGGAGAAGAACGGATTCTGCCCGGATATGAAGCAATACAAGGCTGATCCGACCGGATTCAAGGGCTCCGTCGCCGACGTAAGTATGTTCATCCGCGTCGCCGTAACCGGCAGGATGAATTCTCCCGACCTTTACGAAGTGATGAATATTCTGGGCAAAGACACCGTTCTCGAACGCCTTGCAAGGAGTTGACATAATCTATGGATAACAATGAAAGACCCGTTTCGACCAATTTTATACACGAAGCGATAGACGCCGATCTCGCCGCAAACCCGGGGCTTAAGGTGCACACCCGATTTCCGCCGGAACCCAACGGCTATCTCCACATCGGGCACTGCAAAGCGCTGGTCATCGACTTTTCCACCGCTCGTAAATACGGCGGGCTTTGCAATCTTCGTATGGACGACACCAACCCCGCGAAAGAGGATACCGAGTTCGTCGACGCGATCAAAGAGGACATCCACTGGCTCGGATTCGACTGGGGAGACAGGTTCTTCTACGGATCGGATTATTTCGAACAGACCTATCAGCTCGCCGAACAGCTTATTTTAAGCGGCGACGCCTACGTCTGCGAGCTCACGCCCGAGCAGTTCAGCGAATACCGCGGAGATCTTTCGCATCCCGCAGTTTCGCCGTACCGCGACAGACCGATAGACGAAAACCTTGACCTTTTCCGCCGTATGCGCGCAGGCGAGTTCCCGGAAGGGAAATATACTCTCCGTGCGAAGATCGACCTCGCCTCCGGCAACTTCAATATGCGCGACCCGGTGCTTTACCGCATCCGCTATATCGATCACCACCGCCAGGGGCGCAAGTGGTGCATCTTCCCGATGTACGATTTCGCGCATCCGATCCAGGACGCTATCGAGGGCGTCACTTTCTCGCTCTGCTCTTTGGAATACGAGGATCACCGTCCGCTTTACAACTGGGTCATCGAGCACGTCGCGCTCCCCGCGAGGCCGCGCCAGATCGAGTTCGCAAGGCTGAATAT
>JAGAAM010000065.1 GCA_017615235.1 Clostridia bacterium | reverse complement strand
TTTCCGAAAGTTCGGCAACATCCACTCCGGCGGAAGTAAGGATGCGCACCGCAAGGCATTCCTCGTCCAGCATCGCCATAAGCAGATGCTGCACGCCGACCGCCCTGCACCCTCCGCGCAGTGCGATGATCCCGGAACGAAGCAGGATACGGCGCATTACCGGAGTGAAATCGCCCGAAGTTACCTGCGAGGGCACACCGAGCCCCGACAAACCGATTATCCGCGCGCGTATATCCTCCGCGTTCGCTCCGCGGTCCGAAAGCAGTTTATATACGGTGGTTTCGCGATCGCCCGACAGCAGACCAAGCAGCAGATGCTCGCTTCCGACGCAGGAATGCCCCAATCCGCGCGCCGCCTCCAGCGAGGCGGATACCGCGTTTTTCGCCGGTTCGGAGAACCTTTTTATTATATCGCCCACGCGATATACATCCCCTTTCATACGAAGATTATGTAAAAACAGTAAAAAAGGTTAGCGCAACCCCTTTATTTTTCCTTTTTTATGTGTTATACTTGTTTTATCAAACGGGAAAGGAGCGATACGTATGGCGGAAAACCGCGAAGGCACCGCGAAGCGCTTGCCGGCGGGCAAAAAAACCGAACCCGCACGGAACAGCGAAACGGGCACAAAGATACTTGCCTTCGTAATCGTATTATTGATCGCTTACGTCGGCATAATTCTGTTTATCGCGGGGATTATTTATTATTCCTACAACGACACCGCGAAAAACACCGAAATCTATTCCGTCCGCGTGGTTTATGACGAAACGACGCTGCACACGCTTAGCGCGCAGGCGGCGAACAACGAATACGGGCTGTACGTTCCGTTTTCCTATCTTTCCGAGATCTGCTCGTTCGGGATAGCGGGCGACGGCGACGACGTTACGATGTTCCTTATCGGCACCGACAACCGCATTCAGTTCCGCAAAAACTCCTCGCTTATAGTAATTAACGACAACCCCATACGCATCTCCGCGCCGCTGCTTTGCCGCGAAAGCGACGGAGAATACCTTATCCCGGTGCTGCTTATAGAAAACTA
Source organism: Clostridia bacterium (assembly GCA_017615235.1). Next base: position 5,258 of record JAGAAM010000065.1, on the reverse strand, counting down.
CATAAACGGCATAGACGTTACCTATGACAGAGACAAAATGATATGCTACGTTTATTCTTCCGGGGCAAAATCCGACGTTTCGCTCAAACTGCTTTTGCCGGAGGAGATGCAGCCGGCTTACTTCCCGGAATCCTACAAGACTTATCAGCAGTATGAGGTTTCCGAACCCTGATTCAATTGACAACAAAAAAGACCGTCGCGTGAACGGTCTTTTTTGTTTATACGGATTATTCCGCTGCTTCCTCTGCTTTGGCTTCCTCTGCGGGAGCTTCTTCCTTCGGTTCTTCCTTCGGTTCTTCCTTCGGTTCGGCTTTGGGAGCGGCCTTGCGCGGCTTGCGCGCGGCGGGCTTCTTCGGTTCCGCTTTAGCTTCCGCCTTCGGTTCGGCTTTGGCTTCGGCTTTGCCTTTCTTCGGCTCTTCGAAAACCTTTTCGGCTCCGACGAGTTCGACTATAGCCATCTCGGCGCCGTCGCCCCTTCTGGGACCGATTTTAAGAACGCGGGTGTAGCCGCCGGTTCTTTCGTCGTAAAGCGGAGCGATCTTGGTGAAGAGTTTGTAAACGACGCTTTCCTTTTTGAGGAACGCGATCGCCTGCCTTTTGGCGACAAGAGTGTTCTTCTTGCCGAGAGTAATCATTTTATCCGCAAGCGCTGCGACTTCCGCGGCGCGGGTAGCGGTTGTCTCTATTTTGCCTTTTTCAAGCAGAAAAGTGACCATGCCTCTGAGCATAGACATTCTATGCGCGGTAGGTCTGCCTAATTTTCTTGTACCGGGCATTTTAAGTGTGCCTCCTTATTTGATTTAATACCGCCGTGAACCCCTTTCAGGTTCAGTCATCCGATTTGCGAAGCGAAAGCCCCAGGGACTGCAGCTTCTGAATGACTTCTTCGAGCGATTTCTTGCCGAGGTTCCTGACTTTCATCATATCTTCCTCGGTCCTGTTTATAAGATCTTCGACGGTGTCGATTCCGGCTCTCTTCAGGCAGTTGAAGCTCCTGACCGACATATCGAGTTCTTCGATAGTCATTTCGAGCACTTTTTCTTTAATGGTTTCTTCCCTGTCGACCATGATTTCGGTGTTCTTGGCTTCGTCGGAAAGTTCTATAAAGAGGTTGAGGTGCTCGTTAAGGATCTTCGCAGCGAGAGAAACGGCTTCTTTCGCGTCGATGGTGCCGTTGGTGGTTACGTCGAGTTCGAGCTTGTCGTAATCGGTAATGTTGCCGACGCGGGTGTTGGATACGGTGAAGTTCGCCTTGAGTACGGGCGTGAATATCGAATCGGTGTAAAGCACGCCGATAACGGGATTCTCGACCATAGACTTGTTTTTATCGGACGAAACGTATCCTCTGCCGTGCTCGAAAGTAATCTCCATAAAGAAGGGCGCTCCCGTTTCGACGGTAGCAATGTGGTGATCGGGGTTGAGTATCTCGATATCCGAATCCGCCTGGATATCGCCGGCGGTGACTTCGCCGCCGCGCGCGTCGATCACACAAGTCTTGGGCTGCTGGCAGTGAAGCTTTGCAATTATCCCCTTGACGTTGAGTATGATCTCGGGCACGTCTTCTTTGACTCCGGGAACGGTGGATATCTCGTGAAGGACGCCGTCTATCTTGACGCTGGATGCGGCAACGCCGGGCAGCGAGCTTAAAAGCACGCGGCGAAGCGAATTGCCGAGTGTGATCCCGTAACCTCTTTCAAGCGGCTCGACGACGAACACGCCGTGGGTGCCGTCCTCGCTCAGTTCGGCGGTAACGATATTCGGCCTTTCGATTTCGATCATTCTGTATTCCTCCTCGTGATATTGGGGCTTCTGATAAATCAGAAGTGATTATTTCGAGTAAAGCTCGACGATAAGGTGCTCTTCGAACGGGAAGTCAACGTCTTCTCTCTTCGGAAGTTCCTTGATCGTGGCAACGATGTTTTCTTTATCGACGTCCATCCAGGCAGGTACTGTCCTTGCGGTGATATTCTCGATAAGCATTTTAAATTTTTCGGATTTGCGGCTGGAGTCTTTAAGCGCGACGACGTCGCCCTTCTTGACTTCGAACGAAGGGATATTGACCTTCTTGCCGTTCACGGTGAAATGTCCGTGGAGTACGAGCTGGCGCGCTTCCCTGCGGCTTTCCGCCATACCCATACGGTAAACTACGTTGTCGAGCCTGCGCTCGATCATGGTGAGAAGGTTCTCGCCGGTCTGGCCTTCTTTTCTGTCGGCCTTTTCAAAGTAGTTCTTAAACTGCTTTTCCAGAATGCCATAGTACCTTTTAGCTTTCTGCTTTTCGCGAAGCTGAAGGCTGTATTCTTTCGGTCTTCTTCTGCCGTTGCCCGCACCGTGCTGGCCGGGAGCGGTAGCTCTGCGGGAAAGAGCGCATTTGTCGCTGCTGCAGCGATCGCCTTTAAGGTAAAGCTTGGTGCCTTCCCTGCGGCAAAGCTTGCAGGCAGGTCCTGTGTATCTTGCCATAAATAACCTCCGTTAAATCGTTATACGCGCCTTCTCTTGGGCGGTCTGCAACCGTTGTGAGGGATCGGCGTAACGTCTTTGATAAGTGTGATGTCGAGACCGGCGACCTGAAGCGATCTGATCGCGGCTTCTCTTCCCTGTCCGGGACCTTTGACAAAGACTTCGACTGTCTTCATGCCGTGTTCCATAGCGGCTTTTGCGGCAGTTTCGGCAGCCATCTGAGCTGCAAAGGGGGTGGATTTTCTGGAACCTCTGTAACCGAGTTCACCGGCGGAAGCCCACGATACCGCGTTGCCCTGCATATCAGTGATGGTAACGATGGTGTTGTTGAAGCTGGACTGGATGTGCGCCTGTCCTCTTTCGATGTTCTTTCTTTCGCGGCGTCTCTTGACGGCCGTCTTTTTCTGAACTTTTGCCATACTTTATCGCTTGCCTCCTTTACTTCTTCTTGTTCGCGATAGTCTTGACCGGGCCTTTTCTGGTCCTGGCGTTGGTCTTGGTCCTCTGGCCGCGAACAGGAAGGCCTTTTCTGTGGCGGGTGCCGCGGTAGCAGTCGATCTCCGTCATTCTCTTGATGTTAAGAGCGACGTCTCTTCTGAGATCGCCTTCGACGATATAGTCGTTTTCTATAACGTCACGCAGTTTTGCCACGTCTTCCTCGGAAAGATCCTTAACCCTGATATCGGGGTTAATGCCGGTCTTTTTGAGGATCTCGTTGGAACGGCTTCTGCCTATACCGTAGATATAGGTGAGACCGATCTCTACTCTTTTTGCGTTGGGGATGTCAACACCGGAAATACGAGCCATAGTTTACTCTCCTATCCTTGTTTCTGCTTGTGCTTGGGATTTTCGCATATGACCATAACTTTGCCTTTGCGCTTTATGATCTTGCATTTCTCGCACATTTTCTTAACAGAAGGTTTTACTTTCATTTTATTTCCTCCGTTTATTTAGCTCTGAATGTGATTCTGCCCTGCGAGAGGTCGTAGATGGAAACCTCCACCGTAACTCTGTCGCCGGGTACGACCTTGATGTAGTTCATGCGCATCTTACCGGAGATATGCGCGGTTACAATATGGCCGTTTGTGAGTTTTACTTTAAAAACCGTATTGGGAAGCACCTCGATAACGGTGCCTTCGCATTCGATTACGTCGCTTTTAGCCAGAATAATTCCTCCTTTGTTACATCGGTGTGCCGGGCTGCGTGCCTGCGCGGGCGATGAATTCGCGTATCAGGCGATTCGTCAAATGCGCCGCGTCTGTGCGCCGCAGATCCTCCGGCAACCAGTCGACAAGCTTTAAATGCTTCAACTTTTTCTTTTTGGGGGCTTCGACCTTGCGTGTGCGTCCGTCGGCGATAAGCACACAGCCTTCTTCATCTGAAGCGCCGGTTATAACGCACAGTCTGCCTTTGTCGCGCCCTGCCTAAGCCAACGCGAGACTGCCTGTAAGATCATCCATCGCGTTACCCCGCTACGCCGGATCGGTAAGGATCACGACGCCGTTTTCGGTGATGGCAACGGTGTTTTCGTAGTGAGCCGAAAGTTTTCCGTCGGCGGTAACTACCGTCCATTCGTTTGCCAGCACGCGGACTTCAAAGGTACCGGCGTTGATCATCGGTTCGATCGCTATCGTCATTCCCGGGCGGAGCCTGAATCCGTGCCCCGGAGTGCCGTAGTTGGGAACTTCCGGGTCTTCGTGCAGATCGTGCCCTACCCCGTGCCCTACGTATTCGCGCACCACCGAATAGCCGAAACTTTCGGCATAGCTATGGACCGCGAACCCGATATCGCCGAGCCGCGCGCCCTCTTTAATGGCGCTTATGCCTTCGTAAAAGCACTGTCTGGTAACTTCGATAAGCTGTTTTGCCGGTCCGGATACTTCGCCGACGGTGAAAGTCGCCGCACAGTCGCCGTGGAAGCCTTTGTAGTACGCCCCCACGTCTATTTTGACGATATCGCCGTTTTTGAGTACCCGCGTGTTGGAAGGTATGCCGTGGATTATCTCGTCGTTAACACTGATGCACGCGGATGCCGGAAAACCGCCGTAGCCCAGGAAAGAGGGCTTTGCCCCGTGTGAAAGGATGCACTTCTTTATCTCGCGGTCGATAGCGGCGGTCGTTACGCCTTCGCGGACGTGTTCGCCCCCTATTTCCCGCGCGATAGCGGCGATCCTTCCGGCGTCGCGCATGCGGGTGAGCGAATCACCCGATTTCAAAGTAATCATATTCCGAGAGCCCCTCTTACCAGTTCGGTGACTTCGGCGGGAGTGCCGCAGCCGTCGACTGTTTTCAGCAGGCCCTTATTGGTGTAGTAACCGATAAGCGGTTCGGTTTCGGCGTGATACACGCCTAACCTGTGAAGCACTACCTCCGGTTTGTCGTCGTCGCGAAGGACCAGCTTTGCGCCGCATCTGTCGCAGGTGACGCCGTCCGCCGAGGGGTTATACTTTACGTGGTAGCTTGCTCCGCACGCGGAGCAGAGACGCCTGCCGCTCATACGCTCGACAATGGTTTCGTCGGGGACTTCGATATCAAGCACGCAGTCCACTTTAACTCCCATTTCGTCCAGCGCTTCCGCCTGGGGAACCGTCCTGGGGAATCCGTCCAGAATGAAGCCGTTTGCGCAGTCGCTTTCGGCAAGTCTTTCGCGGATTATCCCTATAACGACCTTGTCGGACACGAGCGAACCTTCGTCGATGGCGGCCTTTGCGGCGAGCCCGAGCTCGGTTTGTGCTTTGATCGCCGCGCGCAGCATTGCGCCGGTGGAAAGCGTGGGGACCCAGAGTTCGTCCGCAATA
>JAGAAM010000064.1 GCA_017615235.1 Clostridia bacterium | reverse complement strand
GCGGGGTGCGATATTCTTCGCGTTGCCGTGCCGGATGAAGCTGCGCTTGCGGCGCTTGAAGCCGTGAAAAAGGCGGTCTCCGTGCCGGTTGTCGCGGATATTCATTTCGACTATAAGCTCGCGCTTGCGGCGATCGATTGCGGCGCAGACAAGATACGCATCAACCCGGGAAACATCGGCGGAGCCGAACGAGTCCGCGCCGTAACGGAGAAGTGCAAAACTAACGGCGTCGCGATACGCGTGGGCGTCAACTCGGGTTCGCTTGAAAAAGAGCTTCTCGTGAAGTACGGTTCGCCAACGCCCGAGGCGCTTTGCGAGAGCGCTTTGAACGCCGTGCGGCTGCTCGAAAGCTTTGATTTTTATGACACCGTCGTTTCGATAAAGACGTCGTCAGTCGTTGATACCGTTTCGGCTTACCGTCTGTTTTCTGCGGCGTCGGATTATCCTCTTCACATCGGCGTGACTGAGGCGGGAACCGAAAAGAACGGAACTGTACGCAGCGCCGTTGCGCTTGGTTCGCTTCTGCTTGACGGGATAGGGGACACGCTCCGCGTTTCGCTTTCCGCTTCGCCTTTGAAGGAGGTCGAGGCCGGGATCGCGATTCTGAAAGCGTGCGGACTTCGCTATGGCGCGCAGGTCATCTCGTGCCCGACGTGCGGCAGGACCCGCATCGACGTAAAGTCGCTCGCCGAGCAGGCGGAAGCATTGGCCGCACGCTGCAAAAAGCCGATAAAAATCGCGGTTATGGGCTGCGTCGTCAACGGCCCGGGCGAAGCGCGTGAAGCAGATATAGGTATAACGGGCGGAGACGGGGTCGGTCTCATATTCAAAAAAGGCGAGGTTGTCGAAAAGGTTGCTGAAAGCGAGCTTCTCGCGGCTCTCGAAAAGTACATAAAGGATTACGAAAACGCAAATGAGTGAAAACGGATACAAGTTTAACGAGGTCTTTACCGAGCTGACGCAGGCGTCCGACGCGGTAAAAGGCATACGGATAAAGAACGCTTCCGTCCGCAAGGATGACAACGTTCTTTCTCTTAATATACGCGAAAGCGTTTCCGCCGATACGGAAACGGAGTTGAAGCATCTGCTCACCTCTGCCTACGGGTTTTCTGACGTAGTCGTCGAATGCGAATCGCCGGCGGAGCCGGAGATCTATGCAGAAGCCCCTGCGCCTGTTTCCGGGCAGTTATCTGAAGAAGTGGAATCCGTGCCGGAACCGGTATCCGAGGCCGTATCCGAGCAGCCCGCGCCGTCGGAAAACACAGATGAGTACGCGTTTGCGGAGATTCTTAACAAGGCGATTTCCATGAGCCCGCCTGTCGCTTCGCTGCTTGCGGGGTGCAAATACGCTCTTGACGGCTCCGTTGCTACGCTTACGCTCGCGAAAGGCGGCAAATCGTATCTTGACGTAAGGGGAGTCACCGCCTTTTTTGAAAAGCAGCTCCGCGCGGCAACGAATAAACCTTATGTGATTGAATACGCCGGATTGACCGAGCTTGAAAAGGATGTCTCGGACCAGGAAATAATTGAATTGTCAACCGTTAATTCTGATAATGTAGCCAAAGAAAAAGAGCGCGTTCTGCTCGGAAATAAGATAACTAAGCAGGTCGTTCCGATGTCGTCGATAAACGAAGATACCGGCAGAGTCACTGTCGAGGGCGACGTTTTTAAGATTGATTCGCGCGAGACCCGCGACGGCTCCAAAATCAGAGCGACGATTTACGTTACGGACTACACCGCTTCGGTAGCGGTGAAACTCGAGGACGTCGCGTTAAGGATCAGACCCGTCGTGGATAAACTTGAAGAAGGCAAGCGTATCCGTGTCCGCGGTATCATCAGGTATGACCGCTATTTCGGCGATAACTGCCTTTTTGCGGACGACATAATGTCAGTCCCGAAGCAGACCGTTCCGGACACTGCGGAAGAAAAGCGCGTCGAGCTTCATCTGCATACCAACATGTCGTCTATGGACGGCGTTGCCGATATCGCCGATTACGTAAAGCGCGCTTCCGAGTGGGGACACAAAGCAATCGCCGTGACGGATCACGGCGTCGTGCAGTCATATCCGGCGGCTTCGGCGGCGTCGAAAAAGTACGGCGTCAAGATGATTTACGGCGTCGAGGACTACTTCGTCAACGATATCGTCGATGCGTTCTTCGGCGAAGTAAAGATGCCGCTTTCGGGCGAGTTTACCATATTCGATATCGAAACGACCGGCACGATGATGTCGGACGACAGGATAACCGAGATTGCCGCCGTGAAGTTCCGCGACGGAGACGTTGCCGAGGAGTTCAGGACCTTCTGCAACCCGGAAAAGAGCATCAGCGAAAAGATACAAAAGATAACCGGCATAACCAACGAGATGGTCGCCGACGCCCCGAAGGAAGCGGAAGCAATCAAGAGCTTCCTCGATTTCTGCGGAGACAGCGTGCTCGTTGCGCACAACGCCGCGTTCGATACCGGTTTCATCGCCGCCGCCTGCGAAAGAAACGGCATTCCTTTTGATTATTCCTACGTTGACACCGTGCCGCTCTGCCGCAAATACTACCCGAAACTTAAAAACGCGCGTCTTGACACCGTCGCAAAAGGGCTCGGCTACGGCGATTTCCGCCACCACAGAGCGATGGACGATACCAAGGTGCTCGCCGCCATTTTCCGCGACCTGTCGGAGCGGCTTATCGCGGACGGCGTTGAGGATACGCTCGGTCTGAATGGCGCCCTCGAGGGTATGAACACCAACTCGATGCACCGTTTCCATCAGGTTATGCTCGTCAAGAACAAGGAGGGCTTGAAAAACCTCTATAAGCTCGTGTCCAAAGCGCATATCGATAACTTCTACTATCAGCCGCGCGTCAAAAAGAGCGACCTGAACGAGCTTCGCGAAGGCCTTATCGTCGGCAGTGCCTGCGTCGAAGGCGAGTTGTACCGCGCTTTCCTCGAGATGCGCAGCGAGGAGGAAATCCGTGAGATAGCGGATTACTACGACTATTTCGAGATTCAGCCCGTCGCAAACAACGAGTTCCTTATCAACGACGACGATATCACCTGTGTAAACAGCAAGGACGACATTCGCGCAATTAATAAAAAAATCGTCGAGCTCGGCGAAAAGCTCGGCAAACCCGTCGTCGCGACCGGAGACGTGCATTTCCTCAATCCGCGCGACAGCATCTTCCGCGAAGTGCTGATGGACGCCAGCGGATTCCAGCCCGGCGAAACGGAAAGTGAGCTCTACTTCCGTTCGACCGACAATATGCTGCGCGAATTCTCGTATCTCGGCGAGGAAAAAGCGTTCGATGTCGTCGTTACGAATCCCAACAAGATCGCTGATATGATCGAAGACATACTGCCCGTGCCGGAGGGAACGTTCACGCCGTCGATCGAAGGCGCGGAAGAGAGCTTCCGTGAAAACACGTACGCGACCGCCCGCGAGATCTACGGCGATCCGCTGCCGGAGATAGTCGAGGATCGCCTTGACAAAGAGGTCAACTCGGTTATCAACAACGGCTTCTCGGTTATGTACGAATCCGCGCGCCGTATCGTCAAATTTTCTAACGACAACGGCTACATAGTCGGCTCGCGAGGATCCGTCGGCTCATCCTTCGCCGCGACGATGGCGGGGATAACCGAGATAAACCCGCTTCCGCCGCACTACGTCTGTAAGAAGTGCAAGCACTCCGAATTCATTACTGACGGCAGCGTGAAATCCGGCTTCGAGCTTCCCGAGAAGGCATGCCCGGTCTGCGGCGAAGTGATGATCGGCGACGGGCACGATATCCCGTTCGAGACATTCCTCGGATTCCACGGCGAGAAGGCGCCGGATATCGACCTTAACATCTCCGGCGAATTCCAGTCGACCGTCCATAAGTACGTCGATTCGCTTTTCGGCGCGGAATACTGCTTCAAGGCCGGCACGATCTCAGTCATACAGGAAAAGACCGCCTACGGTTTCGTCAAAAAGTACCTCGAGAAGCGCGGCCGTCTCGCGAGCAACGCCGAAATCGAGCGCCTCGTCACCGGCGCGACCGGAGTCAAACGCACGACCGGTCAGCACCCCGGCGGTATCGTCGTCGTGCCGAAAGGCTATGAAATATACGATTTTACGCCGGTTCAGCGCCCCGCGGACAAGTCCGATTCGGATATAATAACCACGCATTTCGACTTCAACTCGATGCACGATACGCTGTTGAAGCTAGACCTGCTCGGGCACGACGTCCCGACGCTCGCGAAGCATCTGACTGATATGACGGATACGCCGTTTACGAGCGTACCAATCAACGACGAAGCGGTCAT
>JAGAAM010000063.1 GCA_017615235.1 Clostridia bacterium | reverse complement strand
TGTATAAAGCCCGCCGGTGAACAGGGCGTCGAACTGAACGCCCAAAAGCCGCCCTTTCGCCAGAAGCGCGCCGCGTTTTTTGACGGAGGTCAAAAAATGCGCCGGTCTGTTGTTCTTCGTAAAGACCACCGCCTCGCCGCAGAGGGCGCCGACCTTCGTGCCGCCGATGTAAAACACGTCGCAAAGCTTTGCGATGTCGTTCGCGGTGACGTCGGTATCCCTGCTCATAAGCCCGTAACCGAGCCTTGCGCCGTCGAGGAACAGAGTCATTTTGTATTCCCGGCAGATCGCGGAGATCTCGCAAAGCTCCTGTTTTGAATAAAGCGTTCCGTACTCCGTCGGGTGCGAGATATATACCATTCCGGGGAAAACCATGTGCTCGTAACTTTCGTCGGCGTAAAAGTCACGCAGAAAACCGCGAAGCGTTCCGGGAACGATCTTTCCGTTTTTATGCGGGAGCGCAAGCACCTTGTGCCCGGTGTATTCGATAGCGCCCGATTCGTGCGCGTTGATATGTCCGGTGTTCGCTGCTATAACGCCTTCGTGGTCGGAAAGCATCGTGGAGATGACCACCGCGTTCGTCTGTGTTCCGCCGGCGATGAATTCCACCTCGGCGTCTTCCACTCCGATAAACGCGCGTATCTTTTCTTTCGCGCTTTCACAGTATTTGTCGGCGCCGTAACCCGGAAGGTCTTCAAGGTTCGTCGCGATAAGGCGTTCAAGCACCTCCGGATGCGCTCCGGCGATATAATCGCTTTCAAAGTTAAGCATAAAAGTTCTCCTTTTTTGCGCCGTCAGATCACTTTAACGGTCCCGGAAAGCGGCTTGGCGACTCCGTGACCGTAGCCGGGCGCAGAATCCTTTGCCGCGTAACCGATCGGCATAAGGAGCAAAGGAGTCTCGTTTTCCGGGAGACCGAGCGCCTTTTTCACTTCCGAAGGGTTGAACAGATTGACCCAGACCGATCCGATGCCGAGCTCCGCCGCTTTGAGCATGATATGCGTTGCGACTATGCTCGCGTCCTGCGGGCCGGAATGGGCTTCCGGTTCGTCGGGGTTGTGCCATTCCTCGTCAGTGTCGTACGCGAATACCAGAACGACCGGCGCGCCGTAATGACAGCGCGTCAGCGAGCGTATCTTTTTGAGGTTTTCTTCCGACCGGACGACGTAGATCCTGTGCGACTGGAGGTTCTTCGCCGTCGGAGCGAGGTTACCGGTCTCGAGGATCGCATTAAGCTTTTCGTCTTCTATCGGTCTTTGATCGAATTTTCTTACAGAGTATCTTTTTTTCGCAAGTTCGGTAAAATCCATTTTTGCCTCCTTTACTGTCGGCGTTCGACAAAACGCTTTTTGATAAAACCGGTTATCAGCAGATAAACGAACCCCACGGCGATAATGAACGCCATAAGCACGAGTATCCACCACACGCAGCCCATATAGGGAAGCTCGTCGGCGAAGCCGAAAGCGCCCGCCGGACTGCCCCAGTTGAGGAAGAAATAGGGGTAATTGTAACCTTCAATGAATTCCCATCCCGCCGCATAGGCGATCCCGGCGTAGACGACGTACAAAGCGGGAGGTATTATCACGTAAAAGACCTGCTTTTTCTTTATGTCGCCGTATGCGCCGATCACCAGGAAGTCGGCTATCGCCGTTGTCGGAACGACGACGTGGGTAAGTATGTTCGCGATCTTCCAGGCATGCTCGCCGAGCTGGGGCGCGAGCATCACGGTGAACACCGCGCCGGTCAGCGTGATCGAGACCGTGCCCACGAACTGTACGACGAACAGGATACCGCCTGCTTTCGGGTTTTTCAAAAGCAGTACCGCGCCGATCAGCGCGATGATCCCTATCGCGATGTTCGACTGGATCGTGAAGAACATGAATACGCTGCCGCCCTTGACCAGAGCGTCCTCCGAAGGGATCAGGCTTATAACGATCCCCGCCGTGACAGACAGGAAAACGGTCGCTTTGAGTATCAGTGAAGTGACGCGTACTTTTGAAGGAATCACCGTATTATTCCGCCCTTCTGAAAATTCTTTCGACTTCTTCGGCGCCGAGCGGTTTTATGCGCGACAGTTTCACCGTGCCGTTCATCGTCGCGTCGAGCGCGAGCGCTTTTATTTCTTCTTCGCCCGGACTTACGCCGAGTTCGCGCAGCGCGGTCGGCATACCGATCGAAGCGAAGTATTCCACGGTCTTGCGTATCCCTTCGCGCGCGGCGGTCTCCGCGTCGGGAACGTTGACGCTCCATACCTTTTCGGCGAAGCGTGCAAACCTCGGCAGGCAGCCTTGATAAACTTCCAAAGCCCAGGAACCCCACACTGCGGCAAGCGAAGCGCCGTGGGTCGCTCCGTAACGCGCGGAAAGCGCGTGGCCTAATTTATGGACCGAAAAATCCTTGCCTCTGCCGCATTCGGTAAGGTTGTTGTGCGAAAGGGAAGACGCCCAGAATATCTCGCTCATCGCGTCGTAATCGCCGGGATCGGCGATGATCTTCGCGCCGTTCCTTATCACGGTGCGGAGCAATCCTTCCGCGATCTCGTCGGTCAGTTCGGCGTTGCTTTCGGGGATGAAATAGCGTTCCATCGTGTGCATCATTATGTCGGTTATCCCGGCGGCAAGCTGGTATTTCGGGACCGTCGCTCCATACGCGGGATCCATCACCGCGAATTTACAGCGGTTGAAATCGGTGTTTATCCCGGCTTTTTTGCCGATCGCTTCGTTTGTCAGCACCGCGGAATCGCTCATCTCGCTGCCCGCGGCCGGCATTGTCAGCACCGCGCCCACCGGAAGCGAAGCGGCGAGAGGGACTTTTTTCGTCCAGATATCCCAAAGCGAAACGCCGGGATTGGCCGCGCCGTGCGCTATGGCTTTCGCCGTGTCGATAGCGCTTCCGCCGCCGACGCCGATGATCAGATCCGCGCCGATACCGAGCGCTTTTTTAACGCCTTCTTCTGCGTGCGCGAGCGTGGGGTTGGGACATGCGCCGCCGAAAAGAGCATACGCAACGCCGCTTTTTTCGAGAGACGCGGTTACGCGTTCCAGAAGCCCGCTTTTCACCACGCTCCCCATACCGTAGACGATCAGCGCGTTTTTGCCGAAAGAAGCGGCGTATTCGCCTGTCATATCTTCGGCGTTCCTGCCGAACGCCACCTTTGTAGGCGCGAAAAATCTGAAATCGTTCATGCTTTTTCTCCTTTTTACGCTAAGTTATATGTTAAGAAACCTCCCGCACGGGAGCGTTTTTGTATCTTTACGCGCTTTATACGGATCCTCTTCTGTATTCGCGCGGCGATACGCCGCAGTTTTGTTTGAAGTGCCGGTTGAACGACGAGATCGAGCCGTAGCCGATGCTCATCGCGACTTCGGCGACCGAGATCCCGGTGGATCTTAGCAGGCTGCGCGCCATGCGCATGCGGACTTCGAGCAGATATTCCGAAGGCGCTCTGCCCATCGTACGGCGAAACAGTCTGCGGAAATGTGTGACGCTTAAACTGCACAGCTTTGCGAGCTCCGGCACGGAGATATCTTCGCCGTAATGGGCGCAGATATGGCTGATCGCCGGCGAAAGCAGCATTATGTCCTCCGCCGCAGCGCAGTCCGCTCCGTTTTCGGCACGTCCGTTTGCGGAAAGCCGCGAGACCATGAGCAAAAACGAAAGCATAAGTCCTTTCACCGCGAGCCGGTAATCCCGTCCCTGGTTTTCGAGCTCGTCGAATATCATGAGCACGAGCGACGATATCTCTTTATACTCCGCTCC
>JAGAAM010000062.1 GCA_017615235.1 Clostridia bacterium | reverse complement strand
TTTTTTTGAAAATTTTTTGCTTTAAATTACTGTGCGCGGATTTTGTGCGGGTATAATTAACATACCGCAAAATATTGTGCCGTCGGGCGGCTTTTTTCAAGGGATTTTGCCTGCCTTGCGTGAAAAAATATAATTTTTGACCGCAAAAACTTGACACCGCGTGTTATACTATATAGTGAGCGATCATATGTGCATACTTTATTTCGGCGGTTCAGAAGGCATTTCCGGCGTTTCGGGACAGTATATATTTTTAAAAGACCGCCTGTCGAGGTGTATCATCAAAATGAAAAGATTTATCGCCGTGATACTGGTCATACTGCTCGCCGCCGCGCTTTCCACAAGCGTATGGGCGGAGCAGAGCGACGACCCCGTACCGGACGACGCTCCGGTCTCTTACGGCTTTTTCAAAAAACAGCTTGATGCTTTCAAAGAACAGCTCAAGCAGGAAATACTTGACGAACTTTCCAAAGGCGGCAAAACCGCCGTGACTTCGGATTATTCCGATCTTTCGGCGCAGCGCGGCGAGATCATAATACTTCCCCGCGGGAGCGAATTGATCCTTCGCGGAGGCGAAGCCGTGGCCGTCACTTCTTCCGCAAAAGCGGGCGACGGCATCACGGATGCCGCAAGCGGCACGGAGCTTTTCTCCGGCGCGGCGCTTGAATACGGACATATTTATCTTTCGGCTGGCAGCGCCGCCGTAAAAGCGATACTTATAACGGGAAGCACGGCTGAACTTACCGTGCGCGGTGATTATGACAGGAACTAAAAGGCTTATTTCGTTGATACTCTCGCTCGTTTTCTGTTTCGTCACGTTCAACGGCGTGACGGGATCGGCGGAAACCGCGGGCGATAATTACGAAGGACCTGTGGTAAGAGTAGGTCTCTACGCGAAGACCTCCTCGCTCGACACCAGGCGTTTTTCGTCGCGCAACGAAAGCAGGACAGGATTTGAATTCGGATACGTCAAAAACGGAGATCTCGTGAAACTGTTCTCCGACGGCGCAAAAGCGATAATCTTACTTCCCCAGGTCAATGCAAGCGCGAATTATTCCTCGGAATACGGCATCTGCCGCAAAGGCGAAGGCAACGTCGGCGCTTACAGCGTGATCGCCGGGACTTACGCGACTTATAACGAGGCGCGCGAAGCGGCTTTGGTATACGGCGACGGATTCGTCGCGCTGACCGACGGAGGATTTGAAGCGCGCTTTAAACCCGCGCATTCCAAAGCGGCGCTCGTTTCCGCGGGATATACGAATATCGCGGAACCGGTTTCGGGCGGCATCACCGTGCTCGACGCCGAAGCGGGAAAAATACTTTTCGTCTGGAACGCGACCGGGAACTCGCTTGCTCTTCAAGCGCAGAACGGCGGCAACGTCGCGCTGCCCGTCAAGCATTATTCCGGCAACACCAATATGTATTCCTACCCCGGATGCTTCGTATATTCCGTCGATTCGGAACTTCTCAATATGGTGAACCGCGTAGGGCTTGAGACCTACACGAAATGCGTCATGTCGAACGAGATCGGCACCTCGATGACGAAAGAGACCCGCCGCGCCTTCTCGGTGCTGGCGAGGACCTGCGCGCTCGGCAAAAAGCATTCCAGGCAGGGATTCGACGTCTGTTCCTATTCCGGCTGTTGTCAGGTGTATGCCGGTGTTTACAGGATGGACGAGACTAACAACGCTATAGTCGATTCGACGCGCGGCCAGTACTGCGCCTACGATGGCGACCCGATAACCGTGCTTTATCACGGTTCCAACGGCGGCGCGAGCTGTTCCTCCGTCGCGGCGTGGGGCGGCGAGGAAGTGCCTTATCTGACGACGGTGTTCCTTGAAGACAACGAAAACGACGAAGCCAAAGCGTGGTCGAAGGAATTCACGAAGAACGAGTTTTACTCCTATCTTAAATCGAGATCGAGGTTTTCCGGCCTTAAAGACAAGAATATCTCGATGCAGATACTGGAGACCGACCCCTACGGTTCGGACTATATCACCGTGCTTTCGGTCAGCGACGGCTCCGGTAACAGCGTCACTGTTGAAAACAGCGAAAAGATACGCGCCGCGCTGGGAGTCAACAGTGCGAACTTCAGCGTGACCTACGTCGCGGAAGTCGACGTGCTTACCGCCGAAGGAACCGTGGAAAAGAGGCGGGTCGAAGGCATACTTACCGCGGAAGGTTATAAAAAATTCACGTCGTTCGGCGAGACCTACGTCACCACGAGCGGCAAAAAGATATCCCCGACGAAAGTCGTCATAAGCGGCGTAGGCGCCGGTCACGGCGTCGGATTCAGCGCCGCCGGAAGCGAAAAGCTGTCGAAAGAGGGATACAATTACAAATACATCCTCACCTTCTTCTTCAGCGGGACCGAAATACTCTGCGTTTAATTGTAAACTTAAATTGTAAACAATTTTCGCAAATACTTTACAACCGGCATCAAAAGGATTATAATGACCGGGAAAATAAGGTTTCTTGTTCCGGGGGTATATTTCCGTGACGGCAAAACAAAGGACGGCGGCAACGGTTTCGTTCGTCGGGATCTCGGCTCTGCTCGCAGGCTGGCGCACCGCGGTCATTATTAAAAACATAGAAAAGATTCGCGAAAACGATAACGCGTATTATTTGAAAGACGCGCTCGGAGTAAAGCTTTTCACCGCCGCGGCGGTGATCGTCGCGCTGGCGGCGATAGCGCTTGCGGTGATCTCCGGAAGAAAAAGCAGGTACGTTTTCAACGGCGATCATATCGGTTCCTCGGTGACTTCTCTCATCTGCGCGTTCACGCTCGTTGCCCAGTTCGCCGTATTTATGGTGATGTATTTCAAGGGGCAGATCGCTCCCGCAAAAATGGAGATCCCGGTCTATGCCTTCGCGCTCGTCGCGGGGCTTGTGTACTTCCTGCGGTTCGGGATAAAATCCGGCAAACAGAGCGTTCACAATCCCAACATCCTCGCGCTTTCCGCGCTTGCGCCGACGGCGTACTGCGCGCTCCGGCTTTTGAACGACTTCGTCGAGACCAACGCCGCTCCTATGGAATCCTCCGGCGCTTATCACATACTTTCGCTTTCGGTGCTGATGCTGTTCTTCCTCACCGACGGTAAATCGCTCGTCAGGAACGTCGCTCCGGCAAGGTTCCTTTCGCTCGGATACGTCAGCGCGATGCTTCTCCTCGTATATTCGGTGCCGAACCTGATCCTTTACGGCATCGGTGTGTTCAACCTTGATTTTTCGTCGTCGCTGATCGGATCGGTGACCGACATAACTCTTGCCGCCTACGTCTTCTCACGCGTGGCGTCATTCCGCCCGGAAGCCGTCGCACCGGCGGAGGGAACCGCCGCCGAAAACGCCGAAGCCGGCGAAGAATAATCGGATAAAAACAAGAATAAAATAAAGCAAAAGCTTTGGAGGTATCTCCCTTGAAAAGCCGTTTGCTTTATTTTTTTGCCGTCTTTACGGCGCTGGCGCTGATGCCGCTCGCAACGCTTATCCCGGCGTACGGAGCCGGGCGTGACGATCTGCGCGTGATATCGGCGGACGGAAGCGTTTATGAGATCCCGGTCGAGGAATACGTCGTTCGCGCCGTCGCGGCGGAATACGGCGCCGTCACGGAGGAAGAAGCGCTCAAAGCGCTCGCTGTGACCGTGAGGACTGCGGCTCATTACGTGCGTTTGCACGGGCTCAACCATGCGGAAGCGGAGTTCTGCGTTTCTCAGGGCTGCTGTTTCCCGCAGGAAGACCCCGGAACGGCGGGCGAAAAAGCCTTCGCCGCCGCACGCGCCGCCGCCGAAGCGACCGAAGGCGAAATCCTTAAAAGCGAAAACGGCGAAGCGATGGCGCTTTACACGCTTTGTTCCTGCGGAGCGACCCGCGACTGTCCGGAATTCCCGGATGTCGCCGGAGTAAAATACGGCTCCGGATGTGAAAAGCACGTTTTTAAGACCAAAGCCGATCTTTTCGCGCTGTTTCCCGACGCGAGCGGCGAAGAATACTGCCTGATAACCTGCGAAGACGGATATTGCGTATACGGCGTGATCGGGAACAAACTCATCCCGGCTTCGGAGATCGCGGAAAAAGCCGGACTGCCGTCTGTAAAGTTTTTCGCCGAAAAGGCGGAAAGCGGCAAAGCCCTTCTTACCTGCCGGGGAGCCGGGAACGGATACGGGCTTGACCTGTGTTATTCCGGAAAAGCGGCGGATGAAGGGTTTACGTACGATGAAATTTTAAAACTGTTTTTCCCGAATTACACGCTTTATCGCGGCAAATAGCCGTATTAAAGAATAAAAACCCCCGGAACCGGCAAAAATACAAGCATAACAACTTTCTGGGGGATAAAAAATGAAAGACAAAAAACAGGATCTCGACGAATTCGGGATCGAAGACCTCCGCGGCGAAGAGTCTTTTACGAAAAAAGCCGCTAAATTTTCGGCGTTTCTATATCTCGGTCTGGCTATACTCGTGGTGATAACGGCGACCGTCGGGATATTCAGCCTTTCTTTCGACGATACGGCGATAACCGATATTTCGCTGCCGGAATTCGAGCTCAGCGCGACGCCCGGCATAACCCTTCCCGACCCCGACGGCGGCAAGCCGGTCCAGAAGGATGAAAGCGGCGTCGAGGCCGACGTTTCGAAGCCCGGTCCCGAGCCGTCCGAACCCGTGAAGCCGAGCTATTACCGCCCGGCCGACGGCGGGATAACCAAGGGTTACAGTATGGACGCGCTCGTCTATTCGGCGACGATGAAGGATTACCGCGTCCATTCCGGGATCGACCTCGGCGTTCCAGTCGGCAGCGAAGTCCGCGCATTTGCGGACGGCACGGTGACCGAAGTGAAAGAGGATTACTTCTACGGCACGACGGTGGCGATAGAACACGAAAACGGACTTGTGACTTATTATATGAACCTCGATCCTGCGCTTGAAGCCGGGATCGTCCCCGGAGCGGAAGTCGCTGCGGGCGACGTTATCGGCAGGACCGGCAGCGGAGCGAGGGCGGAGAACGCCGATCAGCCGCATCTCCACTTCGAGATGCGCGTAAACGGCAGGCTTATCGACCCGACGGATGAAATACCGGACGAATAAAACGGATTAAAAAACGAAAAGGCGTCCCGAACGCCTTTTTTGTTTTGCCCTTTATAAACAATAAATATGTTGAAAAAAGTATTGCGGTATGGTATAATGATATTTGTAAAAATTCGGTTGCAAGAGGACGGGTCGTAATGATGAAAAAGATCCTTGGCGAGAACAGCAGGGTGTTCAGGCACCCGTTTATCTTCACGGCGCTGTTCTGTCTGCTGTCCGCCGCGCTTTTCGATTATTCCGCGGACGGATTGACGGCTTATTCGAAGATCATCGTTTTCACTGCGCTCGCGGCGCTGATCGCTTTGGGCGTACGGTGGAAGATGAACGGCGAACTCACTCCCCAAAGGATCGCGTTCCTTATAATCGCCGGATCGTTCCTCGTCAAACTCATCTACGTGCTCTGTACCGGTCTGGGCGAACGCCAGCACGACGTCGGCGCTTTCAAAACGACGAGCGCCGGCCACGCCGGACGGATACTCCGCGCAAGCGACGGCGAGATACTGCAGGAGAATATGCGCGGACAGAGTTATCATCCTCCGCTTCACTATATACTTGAAGGGCTCTGGCTCAAACTGCTGACTCTGCGCGGAACGGAGATCGACCGCGCCGAGAATTACGTCACGGTACTGACGCTGTTCTATTCCTGCTGCGTGACGCTGGTCGGCAAAAAGATATTCGACGAGCTTAAAATGAGCGACGCCGCGAAAAACGTAGCGCTCGCGCTGGTCGCCTTCCACCCGACGTTTATTATCCTCTCGGCAAGCTATAACAACGATCTGCTCTCGATACTCCTTCTGCTCGTCGCGCTGCTTTTCGCGTTGAAATGGTACAATCAGCCAAACGTGAAAAACATAATCCCTCTCGCGCTCGGCATAGGGTGCGGCATGATGTCGAAACTTTCGGCGGCGTATATCGCGCCGGCGGTAGCGGTGCTGTTCATTCTGAAACTCATCACGGAGAAGGAAAAACGTTTAAAGCTTATCGGCCAGTACGCGGCTTTCGGCGCCGTCTGCGTTCCGCTCGGGACCTGGTGGTCGGTCTATCTCTATACCGTACACGACAAGCCTTTCGGCTACGTTATGAAGCTTTCCGACAAACTGGATCAGTACATCGGATTCAGAACGGTCTCGGAACGCCTTTTCGCGATCTCACACAGTTTTTCGGAGGGCATCTGGTTCGCCAGGGCCGACAAAGGTTATACGAACAGTTTCTTTGAATACAACATACCCTCGGCGATACTCAAGACCTCCGTTTTCGGCGAATGGGATATCGGCAAAGGGAACGGATTCACCGAATTCCTCGCATACGCGCTGTTTTTCCTCAATATAGCGATAATCGCGTTCTCGCTTTACTGCATGGTGATGCTGATAATCAAAAAGCATCCGGGCGTCAGCGCTTCGTTAAAAACGTTCCTTTACATACTCTGGACGACGATAATGGGGCTTTTCGTCAAGTTCTGTTTCGATTATCCCCACAACTGCACGATGGATTTCAGATATATCGTTCCCACCGTCGTCACCGGAGCGATATTCATAGGCGCTTATCTCGATATCTGCAAAAGCAAGGCGGTGAAATACGCCGTTTGCGCGGTGACCGCCGCTTTCTGCCTGGCGGGATCGCTGCTTTACGTCCTCGCGGCGTGACCGGAAAACCATGAACGAAGAAAACGTACAGATCACAGAAAACAAGAATAAGTCCGGGACCGTTTCAAAGCGGATCGTCATCCTGTTCCTGATCTGCGCCGCCCTGCTTGCCGCGGCGGAGCTGGTCTTTTCGTCGCGCAAGGCGATCGGTCTCGCCCTATCGGGCGCTCCGCGGACCGAGATACCGATCGAAGAAGTATCTTCCCTGACCGGAGCGAAGCGAGACGGCGACGGCATTAAGATCACCGGCGCGTGCAAGATATCTTTCGGCGTCGACAGCGTGCCGGTCGAGTATATCGCCGTCACTTTTACGAAAAGCAAGGTATATTCCGAAATATCCGTCCTTGCGAAAGATTCCGCGCAGCAGAAGACCGTACGGCAATACCAGACCGATTACGTATGGCTCGGCGACGGATACGCGGTCCTCGATTACGACTCCGCAGGAGAAGCCACGTATATCACCCTGCAGTTCAGCTCGGCCGCAAAAGGCACGGTCGTTACCGGGATAACGCTCAACGAGGCTTTCGGGATAAGATTCAATACCGCAAGATGGCTTATCGCGGTGCTCGCGCTTGCCGCCGTTCTGATGATAAAGGAATTCCGCCTTTACAGGATCGTTTACGACAGCGCGGACTTAAACAAGCGTCTGTTCGTGGTCTTCGCGGCGGCGATATGCCTTATATCCGCTTTTATCGGCAACGTGAAAGGCAGATCAAGCGTTGAATATCCTTTCACAAAAGCGGTGAGCGAATACACCTGTTACCAGCAGCAGACCGACGCTTTGCTGAAAGGAAGGCTCGACCTCGATATCGATTTTGACGGAGAGTCTCTCGCCTCGCTCGACAACCCCTACGATTACAGCGTACGCAGAGTCGAGGCTTCGAAAGCGCATAAACTGCTTTGGGACAAGGCTTACAACGCCGAAACCGGAAAGATCTATTCCTATTTCGGGATCGCGCCGGTGCTTCTCTTTTATCTCCCCTTCACGGTGATCACCGGCAACATGCCGGGCGACGGTGCGGCAAGCCTTTTCTTCACGGTCGTCGCGACGTTTTCGTTCATCGCGGCGCTGCTCGCGATGCTTGGGTATTTCAAGATAAAGACCGACGTCGTCACGCTTTCGGCGGGGATCGCCGCGCTGTGCTGCGGTTCGCTGCTGTACGTTCTTAACGTCCATCCCTCGATGTACTATATCGCGGTGATCTGCGGTATGGCGTTCCTTGCGCTGGTGATAAACTTCGCCCTGCGCGCCGCCATGGCGGAAAAGCCGCTTACCCGCCGCGTCTTCCTCGCACTTGCGGGCTTAAGCGTGGTGCTGACCGTCGCTTCCCGTCCGATAGCTTTGATCTACGCCGTGATGCTGCTTCCGGCGTTCATAAAATTCTTCTTTACAGAAAAACGCCCGCTTAAAACAAAACTCGCCGAATCCGCGTTCCTTTTCGTTCCCGTGATCGCCGGCGCCGCCGCGATAATGGCATACAACGCCGCAAGGTTCGGATCGCCT
>JAGAAM010000061.1 GCA_017615235.1 Clostridia bacterium | reverse complement strand
GATATGAAATACGATATTTTACTTTTTGACCTTGACGGCACGCTTGCAGACACGATACGCGGCGTTATGGACTCCGCAAGGTATGCGCTCGCGTTTTACGGCATATATCCGACCGAACAGGAGCTGAAACCCTTCTTCGGCCCGCCTTTGATGTATTCGTTCACCACGCTGTTCGGACTTAACGAACAGCGCGCCGCCGAAGCGATAACGCGCTACCGCGAAAAATACGACGAGATCGGGATCGAAGAATCCTGCCTTTACGAAGGTATGGCGGACATCCTCGACGAACTTAGATCCGTCGGATACCGCCTTGGCGTTGCAACTTCGAAATATGAGCTTTACGCGCAATATATGCTGAAAACGCACGGGATCGCCGACCGTTTCGAGTATATCTGCGGATCGAACAAAGACGAATCGATAAGCAAAAAGCACCAGATCATCGGTCTTGCGCTCGAAAAATTCGGTTATACGGACAAGCGCGATAAGGTTTTGATGATAGGAGATCTCAAATACGATATACTCGGCGCTCATACCGCGGGGATCGACGCGATGGGCGTATATACCGGCTCCGCCGCCGAAGGCGAGCACGAAAAAGCAGGCGCCGAATACGTCGCGCATTCGCACAAAGAAATGTGTGAAATACTTTTGAAAATGGCGAAGGACTGATCAGGCGCGTTTGTTATCGTGTCTTCCCTCTTTTTCCTTTTCTTCATCCGCTTTCCTTTCGCGGCGGGTCAAAAACAGTTTGGGATCTTTACCGGTGATATCCGACATAAAATCGGTGTACTGCCGTTTAACCGAACGGCGGTTATAAAGAAGGATTATCGCGGCAACAATACAGGCAGTAAGAAGCATGCTTGCCTGATTGACGCCAGCTTCCCTGATTTGGGCGCTGCGGAACACAGCGAAACTCAAGGCGGTGCAAAGCGCGGAAAAGACGTAATCTCCGACGCCTTTGGTGAAAAAGCCGGTAATCACGCTTCCGTTTTCCGCCTTCTTTATCTTCCCGCGGAAAACTGCTGCGAAAGGTTCGCGCGCGTCGACGGGTCTGCGGATAAGCTTTACCCTGCATCCCCGGCGCGTAGCGCTGAAAACAAGGTCGAGCGCGTCATCGTTGCCTGCGAATCTGGCGGGAGCGGTCCTGTCGTCCCAGCGCGAGCACAGTTCTTCGACCGAATAATCGCTGTAAAGGTTTACCATTTTCCGCCTCCCCGTCAAAGTTTCTTTTTGGTATTCTAACACATTTTATCGCCATAGTCAACTGCGCACTTATCAAGGAGCGTTTGATTTGAAAAGACTATACAAAGCTTTAAAATATTTCATACGCAAGATCAACGCGAACCGGATGGGAGCATATTCCGCGCAGTCCGCTTTCTTTATGTTCCTTTCGATGGTCCCTCTCACAATGCTGTTCCTTACGATATTCAAACTTTTCGGAAGGACCGCCGACGAGATCATGGGGCCGATAAGTACAGCCGCTCCGGGAATACTTACGGATTTTCTTGATTCATACCTCGGCGATATTATGAGTTCAAGCGGGATATCGATCACGATCATTTCGGTGCTGATCCTTCTCTGGTCGGCTTCGAAAGGCGTTTTTGCGATTATCGGTGGGTTGAACTCGGTATACGAGCTGCGCGAGAACCGCAATATCTTCCTCGTAAGACTGCTTTCGGTACTTTATACCGTCGCGTTCCTCGGAATACTTATCGTCGCATTGATACTGATGGTCTTCGGCAAGACGATCGCGGATTTTCTTTATTCGACTTTCCCGAATATCAAAGGACTCGTCTATATCATATCGTCCCTGCGTTTCATAATCGGATTCGTCTTTCTCGTGCTGTTTTTCACGGTCATTTACAAAGCCCTTCCCGGCGGAGACCTTCATTTTACGGAGCAGATACCCGGAGCCGTTTTCTGCAGCGCCGGCTGGGTCGTGTTTTCGATACTGTTTTCGTTCTATATCGACAATTTCAGCAATTATTCCAATATCTACGGATCGCTGACGGTAATAATCGTTCTTCTGCTCTGGCTTTACGTCTGTATGTATATAATGTTCATCGGAGCGCAGATCAACCATATCCTCACTTCGAAGATCGTAAAACTCTCGCTTGCAGATACGGCGGCGGACGATACGGTCACGCATTCGGACGGTTTGCCCGTTGACAGTGAAAAAAAGAAATAATTTATATTATTACTAAACTGTTAATTTATTATTTTATACTTGAAAAACGTTTGTAATCGAATTATAATAACGATAAGAAGTTCGATCGGAGAAACCAGATGATCTTTGCTGATTTGCTTTTTATATACGTTTTTCTGCCGCTCTGCCTTGCCGCGTATTTCATCGCAAGGTCGACCAAGGCGAAAAACATCGTTCTTGTCGTTTTCTCGTTAATATTCTATGCATGGGGCGAACCGATAAAAATCGCCCTTTTTGTCGTCAGCGCGCTTATCAACTACGCACTTGCGAGAGGTATCGATAAATACCGCGGAAACGGAAAGAGCAAACTGTTCCTTATCCTCGCGCTCGTTTACAATATCGGCATGCTCGGCGTGTTCAAATACACCGACTTTGTCATCGGCAATATCAATTCGGTCTCGAACCTTGTCAATTCGCTTTTCGGATCTTCGATCCCGGAGATACCTTTACAGCATATCGCGCTCCCTCTCGGCATCAGTTTCTACACCTTCCAGGTGCTCTCCTATATCATCGACGTTTACTGGGAAAAGGTCCCGGTACAGCGCAACTTCGGCAAACTTCTTATGTACATATCGCTGTTCCCCCAGCTCGTTGCCGGACCTATCGTGCGGTATCAGACTATCGCTGATGAAATAGACGATCGGAAAACCACCGCCGAAGACGCATTCGAGGGTTTCAAAAGGCTTATCATCGGTCTTACGAAAAAGGTTCTGCTCGCAAATACTCTTAACCTCATCGTCGAAGGCTGTCTCGGCGAAGACGTGACGAACCCGACGGTGCTTGGAAGCTGGATCGGCGTCATCTCGTATTCGATGTACGTATATTTCGACTTTTCGGGTTATTCGGATATGGCGATAGGCATCGGCAGGATATTCGGGTTCCACTTCGACGAAAACTTCAAGTATCCTTTCATCTGCCGTTCGATCTCGGAATTCTGGCAAAGATGGCATATCTCGCTGGGTACCTTCTTCCGCGATTATCTGCTTTACGTCCCGATATTCGGCAAACGCCGCGCGACGCTTTCGCTCTTCCTCGTATGGTTCACCACCGGTCTTTGGCACGGCGCGAGCTGGAACTTCGTCCTATGGGGGCTTTATTTCGGAGTATTTATCTTCATAGAAACGAAGATCGGCAAAAAGCGGCTTAAAAAGATACCCACGCCTATAATGCACGTGTACAACAAGTTCGTGATAATCCTCGGCTTCGGAATATTCTATTTTTCGGATATGGAACGCCTCGGGCGGTTCTTCGGCAATCTGTTCGGAGCCGGAGGGATACAGCTTTACGACGACAAGCTTTTATCTTTATTAAGCACGAACGTTTTCATTTTGATCGTAGCCGTAATCGCCTGCTTCCCGGTTGCGAAGCTTATCAAAAAGCTGTTCGACAAAACGGGTACGGTGCTTCAGACCGCGGCTGCGGTCTGCCTGACGCTGTTCCTGCTGGCGGCGCTGTTCACCGATACGACTATACTCGTGAAGACGCACAGCTCCAACAACCCGTTCCTTTACTGGCAGTTCTGAGGAGGTAGAAGATGAAAAGAAGAGTTACGATTATCTGCCTCGCACTTATAGCGCTGGTATTTGCCGGTATGTTCGTTTTTACGGTGTTTTTCCACACCGAGGAATCGGATAACGACCTTTTGACGGAAATGCCGGAATTCACGACGGAAAAACTGTTTTCCGGCGATTACTTCGACAAGTTGATGGAGTGGTTCACCGACCACGTTCCCGGAAGGGATAAATTCTTCGATTTCAACGCGAGGATCACCTCGCTTTACGGCTTGAGCGAAAAAGAGGCCGTCGCCGGAGACGACAGCGACACCGAGGAATCCGAAGACGAGTCGCTGAACGAAAGCGCCGGAATCAGCGACGAATCGTCCGAACCCGAAGTATCCGAAGATACTTCCGAACCCGAATCGATTCCGGATGAATCGAGCGAGGCCGAGGTTTCGCAGGACGAAGAAAGCAGCGAAAGCTCCGGGTCCGATCCCGCCGGAGAACAGCAGGAAGCCGAGATCAGCAAAGCGATCCTCATTCTTAAAGAGGACAAACGCGGACTGGAGATATATTACGGCAACAACAAACGCGCAAAGCAGTTTGCAGAAGTGCTGAACAAACTCGGTGACACACTTCCCGATAACGTCACTCTTTATTCGATGGTGGTTCCCAAGGCGTGCGCATATTACATATGGCAATCCGAAAAATACGCAAAATACGCAGGCAGGAATAAAGAAAACATCGACACTATAAGCGAGGCTTTGAACGAAAACGTCGTTGACGTCAGCATTTACAACACGTTAGGCGTCCACGCGAACGAGGATATATATTTCCGAACCGACCACCACTGGACGCCTTTGGGAGCCTATTACGCCTCCGAGGTGTTCTGCAGGACGGCGGGCGTCGCATTCGACGACATTTCGACGTTCACGAGAGTCGAGCGCGAAGGATACGTCGGAACCCTTTACAAGTATTCGGATTACAACCCGATACTTCTTAACAATCCCGACGATTTCATCTATTATATTCCGGGCGCGTCATACACGGCGACCTATTACAACCGCGCCGATTTCACTCACCCGAAATCGCACGACGGCGGCATATTCTGGGATATACCCGACAGCAAGCGTAGCAGCTGGTATTCGACGTTCATCCGCGGCGATTCATACGCGGTAAAGCTCGTATCCGACACCTGCAGGAACGGAAGGAAGCTTTTGCTGATAAAAGACAGTTACGGCAATGCGCTTGCGCCGTATCTCGTCGCGGGATTCGAGGAGATATACATCGTCGACGCGCGCTATTACGGAAAAG
>JAGAAM010000060.1 GCA_017615235.1 Clostridia bacterium | reverse complement strand
TCAGATAGTGATAGTGCATCTGACCATAAACTCCGACTTTACTGATAAAATCACCTTTCATTTTGATACCTCCATAATCTTGATTCTTGTTGTCGGTGCATCAATGATCTTGACCAGAAGTTCATTGACGACCTCAACGCACCCGTCTTCGTCGATCACCTGTTTTCGATATTCGTTGATACCCTTGACAAGCGCTCTCCATTCAAAATCGTCCAAAACGATGTGCCTTTTCGGCTGTTTTATGTATTTCATAGCGTCTCCGCCTCCTTTCACCCGTATTGTAGCGTAAAGCGGCGGATAATACGAATGTGCGGAAATAGAATAATACCGGGACTACATTACTGTAATCTCGGTATTTTCTTGCCTTTACCGCGCTAATTCAGTTGTTTTTTCATGTTTTCAAATTACTGCCTTATCACGGTCGGGCAGAGAGCCGTTCCTTTTTTGTTGTGTTATCAGTTGGAAAGTGTGAGCGAGAACGCGGTATCCATGCTGTCCTCGGAGATTATCATGATAACGTAGTCGACTACGTTGTCGTCATCGCTCTTCTTGTACTGCATCGCGTTGGAGAGGTTGACGTTGAATTCGCCGCTCTTGACGAGAAGCACTTTTTCAAAACGCTCGGCAAGGATATCGATAAACGAAAGCGAAGCGTAATCGCGATAGATCAGAGCGCTGGGAAGAAGGACTTCGTCATTGTTGCGCTTGGTGTCGATGAGCCAGCGTTCTGCGATGCCGCTCACGCCGTCGTCGGACTTCTGCGTGGTGAAGTAGTTGTAATCGTTGACGTCTTTATCGACGTATTTGCGGAGGTCGGCGATCACGGAAGAACCGGTGATGTTTTCACCGTATCTTAGCGAGAACTGCGGGATAAGACGCACGATCTCTTCGGTGATGAGCTCTTTATCGAACCCGCGGTAGTTGACGAGGTTTCCGCCGAGAGCGGTAACCGTTTCGGCCCTGAACTCGCTGATATCGTGTGCTGCGGCGTCAGGGAACCGGGCGGAGATGACGTCGACGATCGCTTTATAGGTGAGATATGCGGCGTAATCGGTCATCGAACTGTCGGTAACGCGGTAAAGTCCGCCGTAAGCGGCGACCGACTCGTCGTCGCGGAGCGCCATGAACGTATCGCGCATATCGACGACGGTGGCTCGCGTATTTCCGAGAGTTTCGGCGATCTGGTCATATATCGTGGTGGATGAGGGTTCATAGACGCCTTCCGGGATCAGTTCGGGATATACTGTCTCCTTATTCGGGATAAGGCAGACGATAAGTTCCGCTTTCTGACCTGCGGCGCGATCGTAATAATACGCCGCGATGGTATCCGTGATATAGTTCCTGATCTTCGACAGATCGGAGGAGGAGAAGAGGTTCTTGCCGGAGAGGCAATCGACCGCTTTGTCGAAATAAAGCCTCGATCCCACGCCGACCGAAACGCTGTTGCCGTCAAGTCTGGTGTCGGCGGTCGCGTCGTAGTTGGCGACGAATTCGCGTTCAAGACTTTCTTCCTTGCCCTCGGCCTGAGCCGTGATCTTCAAAAGCATTTTGCTGCGGCTGAGTTCGGCATTGATTATGTAGTAAGTGCCGTTTGCAGTAGTCTCGACATCCTCGGCGGCGCCTTTGATCCTGACGGTCGCGCCCTCTTCGCAGCTGCCGAAAACGGCGATGCTGTAGGGAGAGATATTAATAATGTCGATTACGGTCGGTGCGGCGGTATATCCGTCCGGAGTCGGGATTTCGTCGGATTCTTCCCGGCTTTCCTCTGATTCGTCGCTGAGATCGAAATCACGCGGTTCGAGATCTTCGAAACCCGAAAGGCTGACGCAGGAGGTCATAACCGTCACGCCGAGCAGCATAACCAACAACAATGCCGCGATGCCGCGCGCTGTGCTGTACTTTTTGTTCATTGTCGATGCCTCGCTTATCCGGGGTTCAGAACCCCCAAATGATTGATAGGAGATCTTAAGTATTATTCCTCTTCGTCGTTCTTCGCCTCGGCGATGACCTTGGCGGCGACTTCGGAAGGAGCTTCCTCGTAACGGACGAAATCGAAGGTGTAGCTGCCGCGTCCCTGAGTCATTGCGCGGAGCTGGATGGCGTACTGGGTCATCTCGGCGGAGGGAACTTCCGCTTCGATAACGGTGTAGCCCTTGCGGGAGCTTTCGCTCATACCCATTATCCTGCCGCGGCGTTTGCTGACGTCGCCCATAATATCGCCGGAGAAGGAAGTCGGGATGGTGCATTTGAGGTATCCGACGGGTTCAAGGATGACCGGGCCGGCTTTCGGGAGGCCCTCTTTGTACGCGAGCTTGGCTGCGAGTTTGAAGGAGATCTCGTTGGAGTCGACGGGGTGATAGGAACCGTCGAAGAGGTCCGCGGCGAGGTTGACGACCGGGAATCCGGCGAGAACGCCCTTCTGCATAGCTTCGAGGAGTCCCTTTTCAACTGCGGGATAATAGTTCTTCGGGACGTTGCCGCCGACGACGCTCTGAGTGAATGTGAGTCCTTCGTCTTCGCCGGGAGCGAAGGTGATCTTTACGTGGCCGTACTGGCCGGAACCGCCGGACTGCTTCTTGTGTTTGCCTTCGACCTGGACCTGTCTCTTGATCGTTTCGCGGTAGGCGATCTTCGGTTCGACGAGGTCGATCGCGGTGCCGTAGCGGGTCTTGAGTTTGGCGCACATAACGTCGAGGTGGATGTCGCCCAATCCGGAGACGGTCATCTGCTTGGTCTCGGGATTGTTCTCGTAACGGAGGGTGGGATCTTCGTCAAGCAGTTTCGCAATGCCGGAGGAGATCTTGTCTTCGTCGTTCTTGGAGAGGAGTTTTATAGCCCTGGTGTAGTAGGGTTTCGGGAACTCGATCACGGGATAGCGTTCCTTGCGGGATCCGCCGGTGAGAGTATCGTTGATATTGGTGTTGACGAGTTTCACGGTATAGCCGATATCGCCGGTGGCGAGTTCGTCGACTTCGATCTCTTTCTTGCCGACCGCGGTGCAGAGACGCGCGAATTTTTCCTGCTGACCGGTGACGATGTTGGTGAGGACGGTATCCTTTTTGAGGGTGCCGTTCATGACCTTGAAGTATACCTTCTTGCCGAAGTTATCGGAAAGGGTCTTGAACACGAAGAGCGCGGGTTCGCCGTTCTCGTCGGCGTCTTTCATCGCGTCGAGCGGCGAGACGAAAGCGGCGGCGACGGTATCGAGGAAGAACCTGATGCCGGCGAAGGTGACCGCGGAGCCGCAGAACACGGGAGCTATCGAACCGCTGATGAGGCCTGCGTTGAGCGCGTCGTGCTTCTCGTCGTGAGTGAGCGGTTCTTCCATGATGAATTTTTCCATAAGTTCGTCGCTGGTGGCGGCGAGAGCTTCTTCGAGGGCGGCTTTATAAGCGGCGACTTTATCGCCGTAGGACGCAGGGAGTTCGGCGGCGACGCGGTTGCCGTTCTTGTCGCAGGTGAAAGCTTCCTCGGCGATCAGGTCGTAGAAGCCAAGATTTGCGGTGCCTTCGTTGAAAGGAACGAGGACCGGGCAGACCTCGGAGCCGAAATCGTCGCGCAGGCCGTTATAGACCTTTTCAAAATCGGAGTTTTCCTCGTCGATCTTGTTGACGAAGAAAGCCTTCGGCTTGTTCGACGCGTAATCCCAGGCGTGCTCCGTGCCGACTTTGCAGCCGGTCTTGCAGTCGACTACGATGACTGCGCTGGCGGCGACGGCGACGGCCTCTTTAGCCTCGCCGGCGAAATCGAACATACCCGGAGTATCGAGGATGTTCAGCTTTTTGCCGTTCCATTCAAAGTTGTCGAGTGCGGTATATATGGAATACCCGCGTTTGATCTCCTCGGGATCGAAATCGTTTGCGGTGTTGCCGTCGGTAACTTTACCGAGCCTGTCCGTAGCCTTTGCGAGATAAAGCATAGCCTCGGCAAGAGAAGTCTTGCCGTCGCCGCTGTGACCGAGGAAGCACAGGTTCCTGATATTTGCTGAAGTGAATTTTGCCATAAATGGTATCCTCCGGATATATTAATTATTTACAGATAGATTTATTATATATTATAAAAGACGAATAATCAAGAGCCAAATCTTATATTTTGGGCGAAAACAACGATTTTTTTGCCGTATGGCGCGGTTATTTCATAAAATACGAGATCGACCACACGGGAAGCAGCCAGAAAAGCTGGAACGCCAGCGCGTGCAGCGACGATACCGCGGACATTCCTCCGGTGACCGCGAGG
The DNA here is from genome assembly GCA_017615235.1 of Clostridia bacterium. Next base: position 6,621 of record JAGAAM010000060.1, on the reverse strand, counting down.
AACGCGATCGCGGCGAACGACAGGAACACGCTGACTATGCTGATTATCACGTTGCTCTTCGTGACGTGGCGCGTCTTTTCGCAAAGCGCGAACATCTTTAAGAAATTGTGCAGCGTGGAATTGCAGGCGATGCCGCTGTCCACCCTGTCGACTTCTCCGATGACGTCGTCGGGCGACATTCCGCGAAGCACCGAGATCGGGCATTTGCGGAACTTGATCGCGTTGGAGATAAGGTCGTTGCTTATGTTCGGGTCGAGCGTCTTGATACCGAGGCAGAGCCCGGCTTTATACATATCTTTCAGCAGCGAATCGAACAGCGGGTTGACCGAGTATTTGATATAAAGTTTCGCTGCGAGATGCTCGTTGATGATGACGTACATTATCGAGCCGACGGCGCGTTCGTAAGCGTCGTCTCCGTCGTCGACGGGAGCCTCGAAGCGGTAGCGGCGCATATAAGTCCGTTTGCCGAGGAAGTAGTTCCTGCCTTCCATCGCGACGCAAAGCCCGTCGGCGGCGCTTTCGATAAGCCTGATCGACGAGGGTTTATCGACTTTGTCGCTCAACGTACCGGAAAGCACTTTTGCAAGCGGCCCTCCGACGTAGCCGAAGAGTTTCGCGAGGTCGGTAAGGACGGTATCGATGCGGTAATCGCCGTACATCCTTATGTTGGTGATCTTAACGAGGCTGGAGGGATATACCTCCGTATCCGCAAAGGAAAGCACCGTCGCGGAGGCGTATTCCTCGGAAATGGCGTTGCCGATAAAAGCGGACTGATGCTTCGCGGCGACGCGGTTCGCGAATATCGACGGAAGCGATATCATGAAGAACGCGGACGCCGGTACCGACGAGGCGATGAGCACCGAGAACGAGGCGTAGGATTCGACGAGCGGCCTGCCCATTATCATCATCACGACGAAAAGCACCGCTCCGGCGAAGAATATCACCGGGATGAGGAAGTTGAAGACGTCCTCGAATTTCGAGCGTTTCTCGGTCCTTTCAACGAAGCCGTCGATGAATTTCGCACGGCGGACGGTGTAGATCTCGCTGTCCTCGAACAGATATTTGTCGAACTCGTCGGCTTCACGCGTGCCGCCGGTAAGCTCGCAGGCGGCGTATTTCACGCGCTTGGAGGCTATCACGCGGAAACAGCGGTAATCCTTTTTTGCCGTGAGGAAGGTCATCACCGCCGAGCAGAGCGCGGCGAAAGCCGCGGGAAGGTTGTAAAGTTTGAGATCGGCGGCGGACGGATCGGTGAAGATTATCACGACCGAATAAGCCGCGGCGAAGAATACCGATACGACCAGAAGGCTGTCGGTATTCAGGTGCAGGCTGAAAATGCCTTTGATCCCGTGTTTTATCGCGTCGAGCAGCGTAAGCGCGATGAAGAACAAAAGCTGGAGGTCGATAAGCACGTAAAGCATTCCGTACTTGCCCTGGCGGGTGTATTCGTTATGTATCGAGCTGTTTTTGGTCGCTATCTCAAGGAAAAGTATCCCGGCGGTGAACACCGCGATGAGGATTATCTTTATAAGCGAACGGCGGACTTTTTTGCGGTACATCGCCGCGACGGTGTTGTTCTGCGACCGGTCGGTATATCTTATCGTTTTTTCGGAGGCGCGCTCGTCTTTGCCGCGTTTGCGCTCCTCTTCGCTGTGCTTGGCGGCTTTTTCATAAGTGCCGTCGTCGTTCATCATATCGAACGCGACGCGCAGCTTTTTGTCGGTCTCGTCAAGGAATTCCGAACCGAGCACGGCGAGGCTTTCGTCGTCGTCGATGAACCTTATCTGCCCTTCGTGCTCCTCGTCGCCGGAGAAGGTCAGTTCCGCGCCGGTGACTTTTTCGGTGAGGCTGTCGTATTCCTCGTCGTATTCGGCGGTCCTGTCCTCGCGTTCCTCGGCGCCTACTTTGATGCTTTCCCCCATCGGGAACATCTGCTCCTGAGTATAGACCGGGGCGGAATAGCCGACGTCCTCCGTGAATCGGTGGGTGTCCATCCATTCCGGAGGTTTCTTTTCGGCGTCGCTCATCGTACGGGTCTTGGCGTCGTTTATCATCTCGTAAAGTTTTTCGACGCGTTCCCCGGCGACGTGCGTTTTATCGTCGGCGATATAGCCCAGAAGCGCTTCGCCCTCGCTTTGCTTCGCAAGCTTTTCGCGGAGCTTCTGAGTGTCGCTCATCTTCTTTTCGCCGTCGTAGGTACTGTATTTATCGATTATCTCGGCGGTCTCGGCGTTGATCCTTTTGGTTACCTTGGTGCGCTTTTTCGGTTTGGTCTTCTTGCCGTCGGATTTTTCTTTTTCGGGTTCCGCTTTCGCCTTCTTTTCGGGTTTGGCGGCGTTGGCTCGGGGAGCGGAACGGTCGAAGTTCATGTCGGAGTTGTTCTGTTCCTCTGCCTGGCGAAGCAATTCGAGTATATCGGGCTTTTTCTCGTCCTTTTTGGGCTTTTTCGGCATTACTTCACCTCCCCTTTCGCATTCCTTTGCCTTGCGGCTTCAAACATAACTATACCGCCGGCGACCGATACGTTGAGCGAATTGACTTTTCCGTACATCGGTATGCCGATCAGATAATCGCTTTCTTTTTTTAGCAGGTCGGAGACTCCCTCTCCTTCGCTGCCGAGTATGAACGCCGAAGGCCCTGTGAGGTCGCATTCGTAAAACGGCGTTCCGCCAGCCTCCGCCGCGTAGATCCAGACGCCGTTTTCCTTAAGCGTGCGGACCGCGGAAGCGAGGTTCGCGGTGCGGGCTACCGGAGTGGTGAACACCGCCCCGGCGCTGGCTTTGGCGACCGTGCCGTTAATACCGGCGGACCGCCTTTTCGGGATTATAACGCCGTTTACGCCGGCGCAGTTGGCGCTCCTTATCAAAGCGCCTAAATTATGCGGGTCGTTGATCGAATCGCAGATCAGGAAAAACGGCGTAACGCCTGCGTCTTTCGTCCTTTGAAGCAGGTCTTCGACCGAAAGATAATCGGTCTCCGAAGCGACGGCGGCGACGCCCTGGTGAGCCCCTCCGTGCGCGAGGGAATCAAGCTTGCGTACATCGGTCTCGACGACCGGGACGCCGTTCTTCGCGGCGAGCGCATAGATCACCGAAAGCGGCCCTTCCCCGCTGTTTTTCTGCATATATATCCTGTCGACGGCGCGTCCGCTTTTTAAAAGCTCCGTAACGGCGTTCCTGCCGATAAAAAGCCCGTCTTCGCCGTCTGTATATCCGTTGTCACGCGCGGCAGATCCGTTTTTGCCGTATCTGCCCGATCCGTTAGGACGCATATAAAAACACCTCGAATTTTTGTGCGATAATTATTATACCACACATAGGTCAAGGTGTCAATAATCGAGTTGTCTGTTTTTGCTTATTTAACGCCGGAAACGATGTCTTTTATCACCACGCCGGCGATGATGAATCCGGCGGTCGTGGGAACGAATGAATTCGAAGCCGGGAGCGCCCTTCTTCCCTGCGGAAGCTCATCTTCTGGGGTGAAAAGCGGTTTGACCGCCTCCTCGCGCGAGTAAACGACTTTTAACGACTCCACTCCCCTTGCGCGAAGCTCGCCCCGCATGACTTTTGCCAGAGGGCAGACCGAGGTGGAATAGATATCCGCGACCTCGAAAGCGGTCGGGTCGAGCTTGTTGCCGGTACCCATCGCGCTTATGACCGGGACGCCGTTTTCCTTTGCGGCGAGTATGATGTCGATCTTCGCGGTGACGGTATCGACTGCGTCGACGACGTAATCATATTCTGCAAAACCGTAATCCCCACGGTTGGCGGGGAGATAAAAAGCGCGGTGTTTTTCCACGGTGCAATACGGGTTTATATCCTTCACGCGTTCCTCCGCCACGTCGACCTTATACCTGCCGACGGTGCTTTGCAAAGCGTAAAGCTGGCGGTTGATGTTCGTGCGGGAGAAAACGTCGCTGTCGGTGATGACGAGTTTTCCGATCCCCGCCCGTGCAAGCGCCTCCACGACGGAACAGCCCACCCCGCCGACGCCGAAAACGGCGACGGTCGAGGAAGCGAGTTTTTCCATCGCTTCTTTGCCGAAAAGCATCTCCGTCCTTATGAGCGAGTCATCCATTTGCAGTCTCCGTTTTTGGGTGTTCCTTAAGATATTTATACATTTCCTCCGTGGCGAGCGAGAACTTCGTCACGGCGAAATCCTCGCCGTAAGGGTAAACGTAAAAGGTGTCGGTGACGGTGTTGAGATCGACGCAGTCGCCGAATTTCCCGAGGTATTCGTACTCGATATGGACGGAATACTGCTTCTCCGAAGGCAGGAAGACGGTGTAATCCTCGCCCTTGTAACTGCCGCATAGTTTGAAACCTTCAAGGTCGTGGGTCAGCTCCGCGTCGCCGAGGTCGATATAGCCCTTCGCGTTGGGGAGCGCGTCGACTCGGACTTTGCCGTTGAAGCGGTATTCGCCGTTTTCGATCTCCCTGCGCACGTTGGCGCGTTCCCATTCGTACCAGTCGGGGATATGCGGGAACTCGGTCACGCCTTCCTTTGCCGAAAGCTCGCCCAGTTCGGTCATGAACCATTCTTTTCCGCATTCGAGGCATTTCAGAGTGTCGCCCTTGCCGAGCATACGGTATTCCTTACCGCAATGCGGGCACTGGTAAAGCACTTTATGCAGTCCGTCGGCGCGGTTTTTGAAGTTTATCTTTATGCCGTTTTCCTTCTGCCAGGCGAAATCGTCGTAGACCAGCGACTTTTCGATGATATCGCCGATCTCCTTATAGTCCCTGTTCTTGACGTCTTCGGCGGTGAGGATGCACGTCATCTCCGCTCTGGTGCCTTTAAGGTGATGATCAGGCAGGTTCCAGAACGGGCTGTTGATATGGTGACCGTGGCAGACGAGCGTGACCACCGGAATCTTTAAAAACTTCGCGAGCTTGCCGAAATCGTCGGGAAGGACGGCGCTCGTACCGCAGAGCGAATAGCGCGCTTCGGGGTACAGCGCGATTATATCGCCGCGCTTCGCGACCCGGCGGAGGTGCCAGATGAGCGTATTGTCGTTGGTGAATTTCCTTTTGCAGATACAGCCGATAAAGCGCAGGAGCCATTCCCTTTTGATAAATCCGTCGATCGCGACGACGAAATTCGCGCGGTGCGGGAACACCGCGGGAACCGCGACCGAAAAATCGGCGAACGCGTTGTGATTGCACAAAAGCAGATAGGGCGGTTTGATCCCGTCCATGTTTATCTTTTCGATCTTGTTCCGGTGAGACAGGCGCATGAATCCGCACAGAGTCCACATAAGCGGACGGAGGTGCATCCGCATCGGCGGTTTTTCCATATCGAAATGTTTTACGTCTTTTAGGATCACGGCGGCAGTCCTTTCTTATCCGTTTTGCTTATTATACATTTTGCGCCGCGCTTTGTCAACGGACAAAAAAAGCGGCTCCGTTTGCGGAACCGCCTCAGAGTTCAGACAAGCGGTGTGTTTATTCTTTCAACCCGTGAACATCGTTTCGATTATTCTTCCCAGCAGGGTGAAAAAGGTCATTTCCTCCTGGTCGTCTCTGACTCTTACCGAAGCGCGTGCGATCTCCTGTCCGTCGATCTTATAAACGACTTCGCCGACTTCGTCGCCGGCACTGAGCGGCGCTTTGACGCTTTCCGGAAGTTCGACAAAACTTTCGATCCTGTTCCTCGCGCTCTTTTCGGCAAGTATCTCCGTTCTGTCGGCGCAAAGCTCCGCTACGGCGTTCTTGCCGCGCAAAATTTTTACGGGTTCCGTCGCGGGCGGTTCCGGGGTGACGACACAGTAATTCGCAAATCCGTAATCGAGCAGATTCTTCGCCGCAGAGAAGCGGTTGTCGCTCGTGCTGCAGCCGAGCACCACGGCGATAAGCTGCATACCGTCGCGTTTCGCCGTGCCGGAAAGGCAGAACCCCGCCTCCGCTGTGAACCCGGTCTTCATACCGGTGGCGCCGTTATAGAACCTTATAAGCTTGTTGGTGTTGGAAAGCCCGAACGAGCCGTTACGGATGGTATCCATCCATATCCCGGTGAAATCGAATATCATCGGGTGGCTCATAAGCTCGCGCGTGATGAGAGCGACGTCGAGCGCGCTCGAATAATGCCCCTCCGCCGGAAGCCCGTTGGTGTTGACGAAATTCGTGTTCTTACAGCCGAGTTCGGAAGCGCGTTTGTTCATCTCCGAAACGAACGAAGCCTCGCTCCCGCAGACGTATTCGCCCAAAGCGAGAGTGGCGTCGTTCGCCGATGAGACTACCAGCGATTTGAGCAGATCGAGCACCGACATCTTTTCGCCGGGTTCGAGGTAGATCTGCGATCCGCCGAGCGAAGCGGCGTTCTCGCTCACCGTGACGGTATCTTCAAGCGTTATCCTGCCGTCGTCGATCGCTTCCGTCACCAAAAGCGCGCTCATTACTTTCGTCACCGAGGCGATCGGGAGTTTTTCGTTCTCGTTCAAAGCGAAAAGCACCTTTCCGGAGGAATACTCCATCAGCAAAAGCGCCTTCGCGTCGGACTGCGGGACGTATTCCGCAACGGCGGGTTTGAACCAGTAAGCCGGCATCGAGACGTCGTAAGGGTATACATCCGCGGTTTCGTCGGCGCTTGCGAAAAGCGGCAGCACGAGCAGGATCACAAGCG
>JAGAAM010000059.1 GCA_017615235.1 Clostridia bacterium | reverse complement strand
TAAGCCGTTCTTTGATATTCTCGTAATACTCCGTTACGCGAGGCAGCACGAAAGCGCCGAAGAGTATGACGTGCATCTCGAAATCGAGTTGGGGCGGGAGCTGATAGACGTCATGCGTGCCCCTGCCGAAGCTTTCGACTTTAAAGCCGAGTTCTTCCATCACTTCGCGGACTTCTTCGCGGCGCGACCCGTCGATGAGGATATCGTTATCCGCCATCTGGCGCATCGAATACTCGGGGTACCAGTCCTTTATCACCGCGCCTTTTAAAAGGAGATACCATATCCCGCGCTTATCGAGCGCGTCGAATATCTCCTCGCGATAATGGTCGTACTGCATCGTGAGCCAGATCGCGGCGGCTTTGTCTTTTTCAAAATCGGCGTCTTTTATTCCCGCCGATTCAAGCGCGTACGCCGCTGCGGAGGAAAGCATATGCTTTTCGGAGATATGACGGACGTCGACGAGGTCCGTTTTTGCGATACGTTCTTTATCCGGGACGACGCCGTCGACGGCGCATTTTACAAGATAGACGAGGTCGAGCGCGGACGTGCGCATCTTTTCGACATTCATACCTGTTCAGCCGCACCTTCTTTCGTCACGTTATATACTTTATCGCATACTTCAAGCGCGGCTTTGCGGTGGGTGATTATCACCACCGTCTTGTCGGTGAGTTTTTTAATGTTGTTAAGAAGATCGCTTTCGGTCTTTTCGTCCAAGGCGCTCGTCGCCTCGTCGAGAAGTATCACCGGGCTTTCCGAGAACACCGCCCTTGCGATGGCGATCCTTTGCATCTGACCTTCCGAAAGGCCGTTGCCGTGTTCGCCCAGAAGGGTGTCTATCCCCTTTTCCAGTTCGTTGACAAAGTTTTCCGCGCAGGCGATCTTAAGTGCGTTGCGGATGCGTTCGCCGTCGCCGGAAGCAGAAGGATCGGCGAAAGATACTACATCGCGGATCGTACCAGTCATAAGGCGGTTGCCCTGCGGAACGTAGGCAAACATCCGGTGCCATGCGGCGTCGAGCGGGATCTCCGCGCCGTTTTTATCGCGCAGGAACCGCGTTCCGGAATCCGGGGTATAGACGCACATAAGCAGTTTCAACATCGTGGATTTGCCGCCGCCGCTCGTTCCGAGCAGAGCGACGTATTCGCCGCGCTTTATCTCGACAGATGCGTTGTCGAGGACCTTCGGCATATTCTCTTTGGAGATATCGCCGACGTTTTCCGTGACGGGATAATAGGCGAACGAGACGCCTTTCATGCCGAAGGAATCGAGTTCGTTTTCGTAATAACCGTTTACTTCGGAAAGCGTCTTCTTTGCACCTTTGTATTCGTCGGGGAGGTTGTTAATATCCATCAGGCGTTCGGCGCTTGCGGTCATCGCGTAAAACCGCGGCAGATAGCCGGAAATGTTGGAAAACGGCGACTGGATCTGGTTTATCAGCTGAGTTACGGCGGTAAGGGTACCGAAAGAGACCTCGCGGTTGAGAATCCCGACGCCGCAATAGATTATCGCGAAGAGATACATTCCGTTGAGTGCGATCCCGAAGCCGACGCTTGAAAGGTTCGAGAAGCGGTTGCGCTTCATCCTTGCGGCCTTGTGATCCTCCATCCGCTCCGATGCGCCGGCAAGCGTTTCGTCCTCAGCCGCGAAGGATTTGACTATTTCAAGGCTGTTGAGGCGTTCGAGCAGGAAAACGCGCAGTTTCGCGTTCTTCGACTGGATATCCTTGTGAAGCCTTTTGGAGATCTTGCGGAAGGAATAAGTCGCAGCAAACAGCAAAGCGCCGAACGGCAGGACGATGAGCGCGAGCTTGTAATCGAGCGTGAACATCGCGATCAGCGCACTGACGAGCTTGATGAACATCCCCGCGACGCCGGGAAGTATCTCCGCGTAATTGTTGGCGATGACTGTCGTATCGTTGGTGAGCCTCGTCATCCATTCGCCGGAATGGATAGCCGCGACAGACGCCTGATCCTTTTTCGTGATACGCTCGAAAAGCCAGGATTTGAAGATGTTTTCAAGCGAGGCTTTCGTGTATTCGTTCAAAAAGCGAAGCAGCGCGCGCAAAGCGATCTGCGCCGCGATGACGCAGCCCGCGCAGATCGCGCCTTTTACGAAAAGATCGCCGTTCCCCTTTTCCGCCGCGTCGACGATATCCTTGAAAAAGAGCGCGAAAAGAACACCCGATACGCCCAAAAGCGACTGTATCGCGACAAGGAACAGAACGTATATCTTTTTTTTGCCGGGAACCGACCAAAGCCATTTGATCGCGTGATGCTTCATTTTTTGAAAAACTTTCTTTTTATAAAACCTTTTGTACGCAGTACGAAGGAGCGCAGCGGGAACAGCGCGCACCATACGCGTGCGTAAAGTCTGAATTTTCCGGAATCGACCGGGTATTCCTTACCGTCACGGACGAGCGAACCGAGCACGCCGATAATATCGCCGTCGGTAACGCCGTATTCTTTATAGGCGCGGTTGTCGCCGCAGATGACGTAACCGTCGTCCGTGACCTTCACTGCCCGGTGGAGGATATAGGAACCGTTGCGCTTATAAAGCGGTATATCGTATTTATTCAGCCGACCCTGCGGCCTGACGATCACAAGGACGTCGCGCCCTTCGCGTATCATCGGGCGCATACTGTCGCCGACGTTGCGGTAGACAAGCCTGCCGTCGGTCTCGAGCTGCTGCTCGAAAGTCGAATGGTAAGCGTTCATTCTATCGCGCCGATCCCTTTAAGACGCTCGATAACGCCGTGGACGTCGCGCGCAGCGGTATCGCGGTCGACTTCGTATTCCTCGAGGATCGCGTTGACGATCGTTTCCTCGTCGGTTTCGTTTTTAAGCATATCTATCACGAAAGCGGCGGTGGAATTGGACTGAACTACGCCGTTGAAATCCTTCGCGGCCCTGCCGACGGCGACCATGACCTGCTTGTCGGCGACGTTGTGGGTTATAAATCCTTTTTTTAACTTCATGTTCTATCCTTTCCTCATCGCCTCGAATGCCGTCTCGGCGGCTTTAAGCGACATATCGCACCATACGCGGTAAAACCCGACATTATCTCCCATCTTCACGATCGCGTCGAGGAGCTTTTCCATTTCTTCTTCGCTGTCCGGGCGGTGTATCTGCCCGAGCAACTCGGGCAGCAGCTCGCTCACTCCGACGCGCACGGCGCGGTTTTCGCCGCGTTTGAGTATCGCGACCGCTTTTAAAGGCACGCATACGTTACTGCTTAAGCCGTGCTTTCCGTTCCAGGGACTGCCGTAAACGAAAACGCCATCGCCGCCGATCCTTATAAAAGGCTTGTCGTCGTTGATCATCAGAGCGCGTTCGCCGAACTTTTCGCGCCATAATCGCGTATGCGTGGACTTTCCGGTCCCGCTCGGCGCGCCGAAGATATACCCTTCGCCGTCGACGGCTATCGCCGAACCGTGGAAAAGGATCACTCCGTAAGCGAAAAGACGGTTCGCGACCGCGCGGAAGATCGCCTGGCGTTCCACCGCAAAATCGGACGAGCCGTAGACTTCGCGCCCTTCCCTCTCGTTGACCGAAAGCATGATCGCGCGTTCGGATTCAAGCTCCGCGTCCGTCGGACGGACGGTAAAAAGAGGTTCGTCTTCGGCGATATATTCGCGGAAGAACTTTTTTATCCCGGAAACGCGGTATTCGATCCCGACCGGCACTCCGGCGAGCCGAACGCAGATATTTCCCAAAGTCCGGAACCTCCTTTTTACGAATATACAAAACGCAAACGGTTTTTTAAATTATACCACAGCGCGCAGGCGATGTAAATAGTTTGCAAAGCATTTATGGAAAAAGCCGAAGGCTTCGTTTTTAAGAAGTCTTCGGCTTTGCCGTTTTGATGATGCGCGGCTTATCGCCGTTTTATTCGAGTGGGTTACGACCCGGAACCTGTCACAACGTGCTCAACACCGGAATAATAGATCCTCCGTGCACCGGT
>JAGAAM010000058.1 GCA_017615235.1 Clostridia bacterium | reverse complement strand
CGGTATCAGATTATTTCGGAAGCATGGTGTTCGACGACAGAGTCATGAAAGCGACTCTTTCGGCGAAGGTTTACGCTTCGCTCAAAAAGACGATCGACGAGGGCGCGCAGCTCGATATAAGCGTCGCCAACGCCGTGGCTGACGCGATGAAGGATTGGGCGCTCTCCAAAGGCGCGACCCACTTCACACACTGGTTCCAGCCGCTTACCGGCATAACCGCCGAAAAGCACGACAGCTTTATCTCCCCGTCTCCCGACGGCGGAGTAATAATGGAATTCTCCGGCAAGGAGCTTATCAAAGGCGAGCCGGACGCTTCCTCGTTCCCGTCCGGCGGCTTACGCGCGACGTTTGAAGCGCGCGGCTATACCGCGTGGGACCCGACTTCATACGCGTTCATCAAAGGCAAAACGCTTTGCATACCGACGGCATTCTGTTCCTACGGCGGTCACGCCCTTGACAAAAAGACTCCGCTCCTCCGCTCGATGGAAGCTTTAAACAAGCAGGCTCTGCGCATACTCCGCCTTTTCGGCAACGACACCGCGAAATGCGTCCGTTCCTCCGTCGGACCGGAGCAGGAATACTTCCTTATCACAAAGGAGATGTACGACGCCCGTCCCGACCTCCGCTTTACCGGCAGAACGCTGTTCGGCGCGAAACCGGCGAAAGGGCAGGAGATGGACGACCACTACTTCGGCGTCATCAAACCGCGCGTAGCGGCTTATATGGAGGAACTCAACGAAGAGCTCTGGAAGCTGGGCATTATGGCGAAGACCGAGCATAACGAGGTCGCTCCCGCCCAGCACGAGCTTGCGCCGATCTATACCACCACCAACGTGGCGACCGACAACAACCAGCTCACTATGGAGATAATGCAGAAGGTCGCGGCTAAGCACGGGCTCGTCTGCCTGCTTCACGAAAAACCCTTCGCAGGCGTCAACGGTTCCGGCAAGCACAACAACTGGTCTATCTCCACTGACAGCGGTCAGAACCTTCTTTCTCCCGGCGATACGCCATATGAGAACGCACAGTTCCTGCTGTTCCTCTGCGCGGTCATCAAAGCCGTCGATGATTATCAGGATCTTTTGCGTATCTCCGTCGCGACGGCGGGCAACGACCACCGCTTAGGCGCTAACGAGGCGCCTCCGGCAGTCGTTTCGATGTTCCTCGGCGACGAACTGAACGCCGTACTGGAAGCGATCGAGAACGACAGACCCTATAAAGGCGCGGAGAAGACCCAGATGAAGCTCGGTGTCGACGTATTGCCGAAATTCAACCGCGACTCGACCGACAGGAACCGCACTTCGCCTTTTGCCTTCACCGGAAACAAATTCGAGTTCCGTATGCTCGGTTCGTCGAACAGCATCGCCTGCGCGAACATAATGCTCAACAGCGCCGTCGCCGAAAGCCTTAAAGTATACGCCGACAGGCTCGAAAAGGCGGGCGACTTCGAGACCGAACTCCACGATATGATAAAACAGACGATCAGGGAACACCGCCGCATCATATTCAACGGCAACGGTTACGACGATTCCTGGATCAAAGAGGCGACCGAGGTCCGCGGACTTTGCAACTACCGCACCACCGCCGACTGTATGCCTCATCTGCTCGACAAGAAAAACGTCGACATGCTCACTGCGCACAAAGTCTTCACCGTCGAGGAGCTTCATTCCCGCTGCGAGATCATGCTGGAGAACTACTGCAAGACGGTCACCATAGAGGCGAACACCATGATCGATATGGCTAAGACCCAGATCGGTCCGGCGGTAAGACGTTTCGCCGCCGACACCGCGCGCGACGCCTACGCCAAAGAACAGTTCGATCCCTCCGTTCCCTGCGGTTACGAAAGAAAACTCGTGCTTCGTCTTTCCGCCCTTGCCGAAAGCATCGGCGAGAAGACCGAATCGCTTGAAAGCGCGATGATCGCGCTCCACGACGCGTCAGGCGTCATCGACGAATCGGTTATGATACGCGATTCGATCCTTCCGAAGATGTGCGAGCTCCGCGTCGCCTGCGACGAGGCGGAGACCATCACGGCGAAGAGCTACTGGCCGTTCCCGACCTACGGCGACATTCTTTTCAGCGTAAGGTAATTTTATGTGTTCTATAATAGGCTATTGCGGAAAAATCGCGGATAAACAGGCTTTCGAGACCGGCTTCGCGCGGACGAGATCGCGCGGGCCGGACGACAGCCGCGTCCTTCCCGCCGGCGAAGGCGTTTTCGGTTTCCACCGGCTTTCGATAATGGGGCTGACCGGTTCAGGGATGCAGCCCTTCGAGCTCGACGGAAGCCTTGTCGTCTGCAACGGCGAGATATACGGTTTTGAAAAGGAAAAAGCAAAACTTGCCGCAAAGGGCTATACCTTCAAAAGCGGAAGCGACTGCGAGATACTGCTCCCGATGTACTTCGAGTACGGCGTCGATATGTTCGCTATGCTCGACGCGGAATTCGCATGCGTGATATACGACGGCAGGACGAAAGAATATATCGCCGCGCGCGACCCGATCGGCATCCGCCCGCTTTATTACGGATACGATGAAAACGGTATCGTGGTCTTCGCAAGCGAAGCGAAAAACCTCGTCGGCGTGGTCGAAAAGATCTTTCCGTTCCCTCCGGGACATTATTACAAAAACGGCAGCTTTATATGCTATTCGGATATTGCAAGCGCAGAAAAGATGTGCTATGATGACATAGAGACAGCCTGCAAAAACATCCGCGAAAAACTCATCGCCGGGGTCGAAAAACGGCTCGTCGCCGACGCGAAGGTGGGCTTCCTGCTTTCGGGAGGGCTCGATTCCTCGCTCGTCTGCGCAATAGCGGCAAAAAAGAGCGATAAACCGATAAAGACCTTTGCGATAGGGATGAGCGAAGACGCGATAGACCTTAAATACGCGCGCCGGGCCGCCGACTTTATCGGCGCCGAACACACCGAAGTTTATATGACTCCGGATGAAGTGATCGCAAGCCTCGAAAAGGTCGTCGGACTTCTGGGCACCTACGATATCACCACGATCCGCGCGAGCATGGGGATGTACCTCGTCTGCAAGGCGATCCATGAAAGCACCGATATCCGCGTACTGCTCACCGGCGAGATCTCCGACGAGCTGTTCGGTTACAAATACACCGATTTCGCGCCCAACGCGGCGGAATTCCGGAAAGAAGCCGAAAAACGCGTACGCGAACTGCATATGTACGACGTGCTCCGTGCGGACAGATGTATCTCAGTCAACTCGCTCGAAGCGAGAGTGCCTTTCGGCGATCTCGACTTCGTGAAATACGTCATGAGCCTTGACCCCGATATCAAGATGAACCATTACGGTAAAGGGAAGTATCTGTTAAGGCACGCCTTCGAAGGGCTCGGATACCTGCCGGACGGTATACTGTGGCGCGAAAAAGCGGCGTTCTCCGACGCGGTCGGCCATTCGATGGTCGATTATTTGAAAGAGTACGCCGAAACGAAATACACCGACGAAGAATTTGAAAAGCGTTGCCTGAAATTCAGCCACGCGCGTCCCTTTACCAAAGAATCTCTGCTTTACCGCGAGATATTCGAAAAATACTATCCCGGTCAGTCGGAAATGATATGCGGCTTCTGGATGCCAAACAAGTCTTGGAAGGGCTGCGACGTGAACGATCCGTCCGCGCGTGTGCTTTCAAACTACGGCGACAGCGGGAAATAACAGGAGGAATGGATATGACAAAGTATATTTTCGTTACCGGAGGCGTCGTTTCCGGACTTGGAAAGGGGATAACCGCCGCTTCGCTCGGGCGCCTGCTCAAGGCGAGAGGGCTCAAAGTCGCGGCGCAGAAGCTCGACCCTTACATAAACGTCGATCCCGGCACGATGAGCCCTTATCAGCACGGCGAAGTCTACGTCACAGAAGACGGCGCGGAGACCGACCTCGACCTCGGTCACTACGAGCGTTTCATCGACGAGGACCTGAACAAATATTCAAACCTCACGACCGGTAAAGTCTACTGGAACGTGCTCAACAAAGAACGCCGCGGCGAATACCTCGGCTCCACAGTACAGGTCATT
>JAGAAM010000057.1 GCA_017615235.1 Clostridia bacterium | reverse complement strand
TTTTCAAGCATTTTTTCGATCTTGTTGATCTTTTCAGAGCGCTTCCCGGAAAGTATCGCTTTAAGGTCGTCGGGAAGATCGTATTCTTCAAAATCGCCGATATCGGGCTGTTCTTCCGGCTTTGTTTCGCGTTCTTTTACTTCCGGAACTTCTTCGGCGGGAGCTTCAGGTTCCGGCTTTTCGCTGAACACTACGGTATCGGAAACCGCCGGCTCTTCTTTGACCGCGGGCCTGTCGCGAACGACGATCGTATCGCCGGAAGGCACTTCCGGTTCGCTGTTATCATCTTCGAACAACGCCGAATAAAAATCAGATCCGGAGTGTTTTTCTGCCGGCTGACTGCCGTCGTTGACTTCGACGAATTTCGGAGTATCGTCCTTGACGGGTTCGGGAGCGACGATCGTTTTTTCGCCTGCAGGCTTTTCCTGAGGTATCTTGCCGAAAGCGCGAAGCACGTCTTCGGTAGTGAACGGGTTGGTCTTCTGCTTTACCGGAGCCGTGTCCTTAAGGACCCTCGACTCACGGATAAAGCGGTTGAAAGTATCGCGAAGCTCTTTAAGCGATACGGCGACTTCGTTCCGGCTGATGAGCACCGAAGGAAGATTGTTTTCAATATTGACGCGCATTTCATCGGCGGCGCGTTTGCGCAATCCGTTGATGACGATGTCGTTGTTTTCAAACGTGATCCCGAACACCGGGTTTTCTTTTGTGCCGTAGATCCCTACGGACGCGACGTTCGTCCATTCAACGCTCGCGCCGAGAAGATGGTTGTTTTCCGTGAATCCGCGGGAATCGAGTATCATCGCGTCGCGCGGTCTAATTTCATTGACGACAAGATAGATAAAGAACGCCGTTGTGACCGCAAAAACGATCCATCCCGCCGCACGTATAAGATTCATACTGCCGTCGGTTACTCCGGCGAGATAAGGCAGTAAAGCGCAGGCCAGCGATATCATCATAAGTATAAGGAAAACAGCCCCTTTTACTATAAACGCCGGAGTGCGCGATTTGATATGGATCTTATTGCTGTTCATAAAGCGTTCCTTAACCTTTTTTGTATTCTCCGGTATTGACTACCGTGTCGTTGTTGTAGATAGTAAATACGAAAAGCGGCTCCGAACCGGCGTTTTCTGGATCGTAATATACCGAAAGGGTATAGGTCACGTCGCTGACGGGAAGCGGGATATCGCCGTTTTCGTCGGCTTTGTTGCGGAGCTTGTATATATTTGACTCGAGATCGATCTCGAGTCCCGCGAAGCAGATCCTCGCGAATCCGTTCCTGCCGTTCTTTTCGCAGATCCTGTTTACCAGGGCGTATTCGTTTCCTTCGCTGTCTCTAAGGACGTAAGAAAGCACGTCGCCGTTGTTGCCGTCGGTAAGTTTTGTGGCGTTAAAGCGTATGCCCATTTCCAGGAGCCCGTATTCCGGAGCGTAGTCGACGTTATATACCTGCATCGATGCGTCTTCGTTCATGAATACCGACGGGTTTATGCGGTATATCTTCACGCTTTCGGTGTCGATATCCCCGTATCCGGAGATATCCGTCATATAGTTCTTCTTGATGATATCTTTATCGCCGTTGATTATGATAAAGTATATGACGAGGATCCAGACGATAAGAGAACATCCGTACATCGTCCATTTGAAAATATTCTTTATGATACGGTAACTCTTCGATTCGCGCTCGTCGCGCTCCTCGGGAAAATAATCGCCCTGATAATCCATTTTTTGCGTCCTGACTGTATAACTCGATGTGACATAATTCCCGTTTACGATAATTATTTTACGGAGTTTTCCACATTAAAATTCCCGAAAACGGAAAAAACCGACCTTTTAAACCCTTTGAACGCGGGAGTTTCCCACATTATCCACAAAGTTTTCCACAAAAGAAGTGAAATGCGAAAGGATTTTTATGTAAACCGTTTTACACGAAGTATTTCTGATCGAGGCTCCTCATTCTGACGGCGAGAGCGATGTGATCGCGCTTTATCGTTTCGCTTTCGTCGAAATCGGCGATCGTCCTCGCGACTTTCAGTATGCGGTCGTAACCCCTTGCGGAGAGCGAAAGTTTTTGGTATGCAAGCTGTAAAACTTCGCGTCCGGCGTCGTCGAAAACGCAGTATTTGCGTATATGATGAGGCTGCATCCTCGCGTTGCAGGTAAGCGGTCTGCCGTCGGAAAGCACATCGCCGTCAAAACGGCTCATCGCAAATTCGCGCGCTTTGCAGACGCGTTCGCGGATCTTTACGCTCGATTCCGCGGCTACGAAGGTGTCGAGCTCTTCGAATTCCAGAGCGCCTACTTCGATCTGGATGTCTATCCTGTCGAGTATCGGTCCGGAAACCATTGCAAGGTAATTCCTCCGCGATTGCGGAGTACAGCTGCAGGGATGCGTCGGGTGTCCGAAATATCCGCATTTGCAGGGGTTCATCGCGCAGATCAGCATAAACGAGCAGGGGTAATCCACCGTTGAGTTCACGCGTGAGATCGTCACGTGCTTGTCTTCAAGGGGCTGGCGTAAGACTTCGCTGCTGTGTTTGCCGAATTCCGGAAATTCATCCAGGAAAAGCATGCCGTTGTTCGCGAGAGAAATCTCGCCCGGCTTCGGGTCGGATCCGCCGCCGATAAGCGCCGCTGTCGACAGCGAATGGTGCGGTGCGCGGAAGGGACGGGAACACAGGATGGGATTGAGCTCGGCGGTTAGACCGGCGATGGAATATATCTTTGAAGTTTCTATCGATTCCTCAAGAGTGATCGGGGGAAGGATGTAAGGCACGCGTGACGCGAGCATGCTCTTGCCGGAGCCGGGAGGCCCGATCAAAAGCACGTTGTGCTCGCCTGCGGCGGCGATCTCGAGCGCCTTTTTTGCCGAATCCTGACCTTTCACGTCGGCAAAATCGAGTTTCGTATCCTTGTTTATCGCAAAGAAATCCGCTTTGTCAAAGTGCATCGGCACTATCCGGCGCTTGGAAAGGAAGTGATTGAGAAGCTGTGAGGCGTTCTGCACAGGGTATACCGTGATCCCGTATGCGGCTGACGCTTCGCAGGCGTTTTCGGCAGGGACGAAAATGTATTTGAAACCGGCGTCGCGAGCCGCCACGGCCATCGGAAGCACTCCGTTCACCGGGCGCAGTTCCCCGGAAAGCGAAAGTTCGCCTAAAAAGCAGCAGTCGGAGAAATCGATCTTGTTGAATCCCGGTTCGTCGATAAGCGAAAGCAGTATCGGGAGGTCATATACCGTGCCTTCTTTACGAAGGTCCGCGGGAGCGAGGTTGACGGTAAGGACGCCCTTTTTCAGAGTGATGTTCTGCGCTCTCGCGGCGGAACGCACGCGCCCCTGCGATTCTTTTATCGCGGTATCGGGGAGGCCGATGATATCAAGACGCGGCTGTGATGAAAAAACGCTCGTCGCTTCGACGGTAACTATCTGTCCGTCGATGCCGCGGATAGCCGCAGAATAAAACGTACTGATCGACATTCTTCGTCCTCCTTTTTGCTTGCATTATTTTCCAAATATATATAATATCACATTATTTTTACTTTTTCAACATTTCTTTACAATTATTATTCTTTTGTTTGTTATCATTTTTCAATGCGGTTATTGAAAAGTATTCTTTTTTGTGATAATATATATTTTGAAAAATATTAGGGAGGTCATTATGGATAACATTAGGATGGAACGCGATTCACTCGGCGCAGTCGAAGTACCCTCGGATCGCCTTTGGGGAGCGCAGACCGAACGCAGCCGGCGCAATTTTCCCATCGGCAGCGAGAAGATGCCCGATGAGATCATCAAAGCTTTCGCCATGCTTAAAAAAGCCTCTGCGCGCGCCAATCGCGCGCTTGCGCCGTCCGTAATGACGGAGGAAAAAGAGAAAGCGATCGCCGACGCCTGCGATCATATCCTTTCCGGCGAATTGCCTTACGAGTTTCCTCTTTCCGTATGGCAGACCGGTTCCGGCACCCAGACTAATATGAACGTCAACGAAGTCATAGCCAACCGCGCGAATTCCGTTTGCGGTAATAAGCTGTTGCATCCGAACGACGACGTGAATCTTTCGCAAAGCTCGAATGATACTTTTCCGTCAGCGATGAATATCGCTTCCGTGCTTTCGGTCGAACAAAACCTTATTCCCGCCATAGACGGACTTATATCCGCTTTTCTGAAACTGGAAAAAGAAAACGAAGGCGTTATAAAATCCGGGCGCACTCATCTCCAGGACGCAGTTCCGATAGAGTTCTCACAGGAGATCTCCGGATGGCGCGGAATGCTCGAAAAGGATAAAAAACAGATAATCGGCGCTGTAGATTCGCTTCGCGATCTCGCCGTAGGCGGTACCGCCGTAGGCACCGGCCTGAACGCGCCCGAAGGCTTCGGCGCGAAGGCCTGCTGTGAACTTACCTCTATGACCGGAACGCTTTTCAGGGAATCTGACAACAAATTCCGTTCGCTGACCTCGGCGGACGGGCTTGTCTTCGCGCACGGCGCTATTAAAGCGCTTGCGGCTGATATGATGAAGATCGCGAACGATATACGTTGGCTTGCTTCCGGACCGCGATGCGGGCTTGCGGAGATAACGATCCCCGCCAACGAGCCGGGTTCCTCGATAATGCCGGGAAAAGTCAATCCGACTCAATGCGAGGCGATGACGATGATCGCCGTTCAGGTGACCGGCAACGACGCCGCGATCGGTTTCGCCGCTTCGCAGGGGAATTTCGAGCTCAACGTTTTCCTGCCGGTAATGGCGTATAACTTCCTTCAATCCGTTGAACTACTTTCCGACGGTATCGGATCGTTTACGACGCGATGCGTTTCGGGGATTAAAGCCGACAAGGCGAAAATGCGCGATAACCTTGAAAGATCGCTTATGCTCGTAACGCTTCTTAATCCTTATATCGGCTACGACAAATCTGCGGAAGTCGCCAAAAAAGCCGCCGCGGAAGGCATTTCGTTAAAACAGTCCTGCGTTGAACTCGGTTATATGACGCCGGAGGAATTCGACAAAGCTTTCCGTCCCGAAGAATGTATCTGAACAGGTGAGGCCAGAATGAACATTTCCGAAGAATCCTTAAAAAAGCATTACGAATGGCAGGGTAAGATCGAAGTGATTTCGCGCGTTGCGATCAACGACCGCGAATCGCTTTCGCTCGCCTATACTCCCGGTGTTGCCGAACCCTGTCTGGCGATAAAAGACGACCCCGAAGAATCGTTCCGTCTTACAAGGCGTTCCAACCTCGTCGCCGTGATAACCGACGGCACTGCGGTTCTCGGTCTGGGCGACATCGGACCGGAAGCCGGTATGCCGGTTATGGAAGGAAAGTGCGCACTTTTCAAGGAGTTCGCCGGCGTCGACGCGTTTCCAATTTGTATCAAAAGCAAAGACGTTGACGAGATAGTGCGGACGATCGCGCTCATATCCGGCTCGTTCGGCGGCATAAACCTCGAGGACATCTGCGCTCCGCGCTGTTTCGAGATAGAGGAAAAACTAAAAAAGATCTGCGATATACCGGTATTTCACGACGATCAGCACGGTACCGCAGTAGTCGTAGGCGCGGCTTTGCTGAACGCTTTGAAAGTTGCGGGAAAGCGCATTTCAGAAGCAAAAATCGTCATCAACGGCGCAGGCGCCGCGGGCAGTTCGATCTGCCGTCATCTTATAAACGTAGGCGCGAAAAACATCGTTATCTGCGATAAATTCGGTATTATTTCAAGAACTGACGAAACGCTTTCTCCGGCTCACCGCTCGCTTGCGGAGATCACGAACAGTGAAGGGATCACCGGCAATCTTGCGGACGCGATGAGAGGCGCCGACGCGTTTATCGGAGTATCCGCTCCGGGAGTCGTTACCGCCGACATGGTTCGCTCGATGGCGGATAAAGCGATAGTGTTCGCCATGGCTAATCCCAAACCCGAAATAATGCCCGACGAGGCGAAAAAAGCCGGTGCGTTCATAGTCGGAACCGGCCGTTCGGATTACCCGAACCAGATCAACAACGTGCTGGCGTTCCCGGGGATCTTCCGCGGTGCGCTCGATTGCAGGGCGCGCTGTATCAACGAGGAGATGAAAGCCGCCGCGACCGTCGCGCTCGCTTCCTATATCCCTGAAAACGAGCTCGGACCCGAAAACATCATTCCTTCGCCGCTCGATAAAAACGTCGCCGCCGCTGTAGCAAAAGGCGTTATCGAAGCGGCCGTAAACTCAGACAGCGCAAGAATCACTCACTGAACGGTTTTGCCGTAATGGCAGGGAAGTCTTTTGCCGAAAAAGTGTCGAAAAATTCTTAAAAGCTATTTACAATAAAGAAAAAAAGTGATATATTTCAGTATGTATGAAAATATTTCAGGAGGAACTTTTTAAATGTCGACAAGAAAGAAATTGTCAATGGACGGCAACACAGCCGCGGCGCACGTATCGTACGCGTTTACCGAGGTTGCCGGTATCTATCCCATCACTCCTTCCTCGCCGATGGCGGAAGTGACCGATCAGTGGTCTGCTGAGGGCCGCAAGAACATTTTCGGTCAGACCGTCAAAGTCGTCGAGATGCAGTCCGAAGGCGGCGCATCCGGTACGGTGCACGGCTCGCTTTCCGCGGGTGCCCTTACCACCACCTACACCGCTTCCCAGGGACTTCTTCTTATGATCCCCAATATGTACAAGATCGCCGGCGAGCTCCTTCCGGGCGTTATCCACGTTTCCGCCCGCTGTATCGCTTCCCACGCTCTTAATATTTTCGGCGACCATTCCGACGTTATGGCTTGCCGTCAGACCGGTTTCGCGATGCTCTGCGCTTCCAACGTCCAGGAAGTCATGGACCTCGGCGCAGTC